>NZ_AMRL01000022.1 GCF_000299935.1 Oceanibaculum indicum P24
GGCGCGCTGCGCCCCGTGCTGCTGCCCCCCGCATTGCCGCCGGAACAGCCCGACCCGGACCGCAAGCGGGCCGACCTCGCCCCCGATCAGGCGACTGTGGCAGAAGCGCTGGCCAGCGGCATCGGGCAGGGCTACCGCGCGACGCTGCTGGACGGGGTCACCGGCTCCGGCAAGACGGAGGTCTATTTCGAAGCCATCGCCGCCGCGCTGAAGCAAGGCCATCAGGTGATGGTACTGCTGCCGGAAATCGCGCTGACGCCGCACTGGCTGGAACGGTTCGAGGCGCGCTTCGGCTGTCGCCCGACCGAATGGCATTCGGAACTGACGCAGGCGCAGCGCCGCGACAATTGGCGCGCCATCGCCGAAGGCAAGGCCAGCATCGTGGTCGGCGCGCGGTCCGCCCTGTTCCTGCCCTTCCCGGCGCTAGGGCTGATCGTGGTGGATGAGGAACACGAAAGCGCCTTCAAGCAGGAGGAAGGCGTCACCTACCACGCCCGTGACATGGCGGTGGTGCGCGCCTATCTGGCGAAGATCCCCATCGTGCTGGTCTCCGCCACGCCCTCGCTGGAAACCATGGCGAATGTGGAGAGCGGCCGCTATCAGCGGGTCAGCCTGCCCGACCGCTTCGCCGGTGCCGCCCTGCCAATGATCCAGGCCATCGACATGCGGGCCAGCAAGCCGCCGCCGGGCCGCTGGCTGTCGCCGCCGCTGGTCGAGGCGCTGCGCGGCACGCTGGAGGCCGGTGAGCAGGCACTCTTGTTCCTGAATCGACGCGGCTATGCCCCGCTGACGCTATGCGGTGCCTGTGGCCATCGCCTGGCCTGCCCGAACTGTACCGCCTGGCTGGTCGAGCACCGGCTGGCCGGGCGGCTGCAATGCCACCAGTGCGGCCATACCGAAAAGCTGCCGGACCATTGCCCGGCCTGCGACAGCGAGGAAGGCTTCAAGGCGGTCGGCCCTGGTGTAGAGCGTATCGCCGAGGAAGTGCTGCACCTGTTCCCCGAGGCGCGCTTCGCGCTGATCGCCAGCGACACGCTGGGCGGGCCGGCGGCGGTCGCGGAGATGCTGCGCAGCGTGCGCGACCGAGAGGTCGATATCCTGATCGGCACGCAGATGGTCGCCAAGGGTCATCACTTCCCGATGCTGACGCTGGTCGGCGTGGTCGATGCCGATCTCGGCCTGGTCGGCGGCGATCTGCGCGCGGCGGAGCGCACCTACCAGCTGCTGCATCAGGTCGCCGGGCGCGCCGGCCGTGCCGAGCATCCGGGCCGTGTGCTGCTGCAGACCTACGAACCGGGTCACAAGGTCATCCAGGCGCTGGTCGAGGGCGACCGCGACCGTTTCCTGGAAGCCGAGGCGGATGACCGGCGGCGCGCCGGCATGCCGCCCTATGGCCGGCTGGCCGCCCTCATCGTCTCCGGTGCCGACCGCAATCAGGTGGAGGCCACGGCCCTGCGGCTTGGTCGCGCGGCACCCCGGCAGGAGAGTATCCGCGTGCTGGGCCCGGCCCCCGCCCCCTTTTCCGTGCTGCGCGGGCGGCATCGCTTCCGGCTGCTGCTGCAGGCCCCGCGCGGGGTGAATGTGCAGGCGGTACTGCGGTACTGGCTGGCGCAGGTGCAGATACCGCATGCTGTGCGTGTTTCGGTGGATATCGACCCTTACAATTTCCTCTGATCCGGGCTTATGCCAAGGGCGCGCGCGCCCCGCCTCCCAATAGGCCTTCCAACGGGCTTTCCGGCTGCCCGAAAATGATTGTCGAAATGCGCGTGATTAGTGCCCCGCTACGGCTTGCACACCCCATACGACTATGTTAGACAACGCCCGGCCTTGGGGGGAGGGTTGCCTTCCAACAGGGTTAGGTATTGCTTCCGCCCCTTGACTTTCCTTGACATTGGGCGGTGCGCGACACTCAGAGACTTAGGTCATCCTCATCAGAAGTGGGAGCTTCCCAGTTGGCGAAAGGGATGCAAGGCCTGTCAGCGATCGCCCAGCGTTATGCAACGGCGCTCTACGAGCTGGCGGAAACCGAAAAGACGCTCGACGACGTTGCCGCCGATCTGCGCGATCTGCGGCAAATGCTGGTCGACTCCGAGGATCTGGCGCGGCTCACCCGCTCGCCGATCCTGTCGCGCGACGAGCAGTCGAAGGCCATCGCGGCCATTCTCGACAAGGCCGGCGCGAAGCCGCTGACCAAGAAATTCGTGGGCACGCTGGCGATGAACCGCCGGCTGTTCGCCCTCCCCGGCATCATCGATGCCTTCCTGAGCGAGCTTGCCCGGCGGCGCGGTGAAGTCACGGCGGAGATTTCCTCCGCCAAGGCGCTCACCAAGACCCAGGAAAAGGCGCTCACGGACGCATTGAAAAAGGCGATCGGTTCCACCGTCGCCATCGAAACGAAGGTCGAGCCTGCCCTGATCGGCGGGCTGATCGTCAAGGTTGGATCACGCATGATCGATAGTTCGCTGCGCACCAAGCTGCAGCGGCTGCAGCTCGCGATGAAAGGGACTGCTTGATGGACATCCGCGCCGCCGAGATCTCCTCTATTCTGAAGGACCAGATCGCCAATTTCGGCACCGAAGCCGAAGTGGCCGAGGTCGGCACCGTTCTGTCGGTCAGTGACGGCATTGCCCGTGTCTATGGCCTCGACAAGGTCGAAGCCGGCGAAATGGTCGAATTCCCCAACGGTATCCGTGGCATGGCGCTGAACCTCGAGACCGACAATGTCGGTGTCGTGATTTTCGGCGACGACCGCGACATCAAGGAAGGCGACACCGTCAAGCGGACCGGCACCATCGTTGACGCGCCGGTCGGCAAGGGCCTGCTGGGCCGCGTCGTGGACGGCCTCGGCAACCCGATTGACGGCAAGGGCCCGCTGAAGGACGTGAAGCGCACCCGCGTCGAGGTGAAGGCGCCCGGCATCATCCCGCGCCGCTCGGTGCATGAGCCGATGCAGACCGGCCTGAAGGCCATCGACAGCCTGATCCCGGTCGGCCGTGGCCAGCGCGAGCTGATCATCGGCGACCGCCAGACCGGCAAGACCGCGGTGGCGATCGACACGATCCTGAACCAGGCCGTGATCAACAAGGGCGACGACGAGTCGAAGAAGCTGTACTGCATCTATGTTGCGGTCGGCCAGAAGCGCTCCACCGTCGCGCAGATCGTGAAGACCCTGGAAGATTACGGCGCGATGGAATACTCCATCGTGGTCGCCGCGACGGCCTCCGAGCCGGCCCCGCTGCAGTTCCTGGCGCCCTATACCGGCTGCGCCATGGGCGAGTTCTTCCGCGACAACGGCATGCACGCGCTGATCATCTATGATGATCTGTCGAAGCAGGCCACCGCCTATCGCCAGATGTCGCTGCTGCTGCGCCGCCCGCCGGGCCGCGAAGCCTTCCCGGGCGACGTGTTCTATCTGCACTCACGCCTGCTGGAGCGTGCCGCGAAGATGAACGAGGAGCATGGCTCCGGTTCGCTGACCGCGCTGCCTGTCATCGAGACCCAGGCGGGCGACGTGTCGGCCTTCATCCCGACCAACGTGATTTCGATCACCGACGGTCAGATCTTCCTGGAAACCGGCCTGTTCTATAAGGGCATCCGCCCGGCGGTGAACGTCGGCATCTCCGTGTCGCGCGTCGGTTCCGCCGCGCAGATCAAGGCGATGAAGCAGGTTGCCGGCTCGATCAAGCTGGAACTGGCCCAGTATCGCGAGATGGAAGCGTTCGCGCAGTTCGCCTCCGACCTCGACGCCTCGACCCAGCGCCTGCTGGCCCGCGGTTCGCGCCTGACGCAGCTGCTGAAGCAGCCGCAGTACAGCCCGCTGCCGGTTGAGGAGCAGGTCGCCGTGATCTATGCCGGCGTGAAGGGCTACCTCGACAAGATCCCGGTGGATCAGGTCAACAAGTACGAGGCGGGCCTGCTGTCGGAGCTGCGCGGCAAGGGCAAGGACATCCTGGCTGCGATCCGCAAGGAGCAGCAGCTGACCTCGGAAATCGAGGGCAAGCTGAAGGATCTCCTGGAGACCTACTCCAAGACCTTCGCCTGATCGCCTAGCGGACCCGGCAGCAACCAAGGCGAAAGCGGATGCCCAGCCTCAAAGACCTAAGAAATCGGATCAAGAGCGTCCAATCGACGCGCAAGATCACCTCGGCGATGAAGATGGTCGCCGCCGCGAAGCTGCGTCGCGCGCAGGAGCAGGCCGAAGCCGCCCGCCCCTACGCCGAGCGCATGGAGCGGATGCTGGCCTCGGTCGCCGGCCGGCTGCAGGGCGCCACCGGCGCCCCCAAGCTGGTTTCCGGCACCGGTAAGGACGATGTACACCTGGTCGTCGTCGCCACCGCGGATCGCGGCCTGTGCGGCGGCTTCAACACCAACATCGTGCGCGCCGCGCGGAACCATATCCGCAAACTGCTTGCCGACGGCAAGACGGTGAAGATCCTGTGCGTCGGCCGCAAGGGCCGCGACGTGCTGCGCCGCGAGTACCGCGACAAGATCGTCGATATGATCAGCTTCGCGGGCCAGAAGCGTCTCTCCTTCGCGGACGCCAACGGCATCGCCGTGCGCCTGCTGGAGATGTTCGAGGCCGGCGAGTTCGACGTGGCGACGATCTTCTACGCGCGCTTCAGGTCGGCGATTGCGCAGATTCCGACCGGTCAGCAGATCATCCCGGTGGCGCTGCCCGCCAAGGAAGAGACGCAGGAAGCCTCCGGCTCCCAGGCGCTCTATGAATATGAGCCCGACGAGGAGCAGATTCTGGCGGCGCTGCTGCCGCGCAACCTCGCGGTGCAGATCTACAAGACGCTGCTTGAGAACGCCGCCGGCGAACAGGGTGCCCGCATGTCCGCGATGGACAGCGCCACCCGCAATGCCGGCGACATGATCAACAAGCTGTCCTTGACGTATAACCGCCAGCGCCAGGCGAACATCACCAAGGAGCTGATCGAGATCATCTCCGGCGCGGAAGCGCTGTAACGTACCGGCGCGACAAAACGGATCGAAAGAGTGGAGTAGGCCATGGCGAAGAAAAATCTCGTTGGCAAGATTACCCAGGTGATCGGCGCCGTCGTTGACGTTCAGTTCGACGGCGACCTGCCGGCCATCCTGAACGCGCTGCATGTGAAGCTGGGCAAGAGCACCCTGGTGCTGGAAGTTGCCCAGCATCTGGGTGAGAACACGGTGCGCACCATCGCCATGGACACGACCGACGGTCTGGTCCGCGGCCAGGAGGCTGTCGATACCGGCGAGGCGATCTCCGTGCCGGTCGGCCCCGAGACGCTGGGCCGCATCATGAACGTCATCGGCGACCCGGTGGACGAGCGTGGCCCGGTGAAGACGGCGACCAAGATGCCGATCCACCGCCAGGCCCCGGCCTTTGTCGATCAGTCCACCGAGACCGAGCAGCTGATCACCGGCATCAAGGTCATCGACCTGCTGGCACCGTATGCCAAGGGCGGCAAGATCGGCCTGTTCGGCGGTGCCGGCGTCGGCAAGACCGTGCTGATCATGGAGCTGATCAACAACGTCGCGAAGGCGCATGGCGGCGTGTCCGTGTTCGCCGGCGTCGGCGAGCGTACCCGCGAGGGTAACGACCTCTATCACGAGATGATGGAATCGGGCGTCATCAAGCTGGATGGCGAAGGTTCCAAGGTGGCGCTGGTCTATGGCCAGATGAACGAGCCCCCGGGGGCCCGTGCCCGCGTCGCGCTGACCGGCCTGACCCAGGCCGAGTATTTCCGCGACGAGGAAGGCCAGGACGTGCTGTTCTTCGTGGACAACATCTTCCGCTTCACCCAGGCCGGCTCGGAAGTGTCCGCGCTGCTGGGCCGTATCCCCTCGGCGGTGGGCTATCAGCCGACGCTGGGTACCGACATGGGCGGCCTGCAGGAGCGCATCACCTCCACCAAGAAGGGCTCGATCACCTCGGTGCAGGCCATCTACGTGCCCGCCGACGACCTGACCGACCCGGCACCGGCGACCTCCTTCGCCCATCTGGACGCCACCACCGTGCTGTCGCGCCAGATCGCGGAGCTGGGCATCTACCCGGCCGTCGATCCGCTGGACTCCAACAGCCGTATTCTCGATCCGCGTATCATCGGCGAGGAGCACTACAACACCGCCCGCGACGTGCAGCGCATCCTGCAGACCTACAAGTCGCTGCAGGACATCATCGCCATTCTGGGCATGGACGAACTGTCGGAAGACGACAAGCTGGTCGTCGCCCGCGCCCGCAAGATCCAGCGCTTCCTGTCGCAGCCCTTCCACGTCGCCGAAGTGTTCACCGGCACGCCGGGCACGCTGGTCAGCCTGGAAGACACCATCAAGGCCTTCAAGGGCATCTGCGCCGGCGAGTATGACGACCTGCCCGAGCAGGCCTTCTACATGGTCGGCACCATCGACGAGGCCATTGCGAAGGCGAAGAAGATGGCGGCGGAGGTGGCCTAACGGCCACCCCCCGCTTTCCTGAATCGCACCCGCTGACGGGAGAAGGCTGACAAATGGCCGAAACCACGAACTTCGAGCTGGTCTCGCCGGAAAAGCTGCTGGTTTCGCAGCCGGTGGAGATGGTTGTGGTGCCGGGCGCCGAGGGGTATTTCGGTGTCCTGCCGCGCCATGCCCCCTTCATCTCGACCCTGATTCCCGGCGTCATCCAGATTTATGAGGGTGGCCAGGTGAAGGAACGCATCTTCGTCGCCGGCGGCTTCGCCGAGGTGACGGAGGATCGCTGCACGGTTCTGGCCGAGGTGGCGATGCCGATGGGCGAGATCGACCGTGCCGCCGTCGAGCAGACCCTGAAGAACCTCGCCGAGGACCTTCAGGAGGCCAAGAGCGACGCCGAGAAGGCCGCCGTGCAGGACAAGATCGCGGTGGAACAGGCCAAGCTGCGTGCCCTGGATACCGGGAGCTGATCCAGCTTCGGCCTGCGCCGGAAGACAATCAGGCGGGACCCTTTCGGGTCCCGCTTTTTTTTGTCCCCTGCGGCAGGCTGTCACGGAACATTGCCAGCCCCTGCAACATTTACGTAATATGGCGGTAATTTCGCGCTACCCCTTTGATCTTGTTCCCAGCTTCCTTAAATAGGAGGCACCGATACGGTGGGATGCACGCCACGAAGAAGGGGGAGCGTCTGATTTCGTCTCGAACGGGAAAGGACGCGGCAAGCCGATGAAGCATTGGAGCCTGGACGATATCGACTGGGGCCGTTTCGAGCCCGGCAAGATCGATTCGGAAATCGTGCCGGTCGTGAAGGCGGCCAGCATGGTCGAGTTCAATGGCGGGGTTTACGCCGACTATCTGTGCAACGTGTTCCACGATGACCCGGCCTTCCAGGAAGCCGCACGCAACTGGGCGGTCGAGGAGGTCCAGCATGGCGAAGCCCTGCGCCGCTGGGCGGAGATGGCTGACCCTTCCTTCGATTTCGATGCCGCCTTCAAGCGCTTCGCCGACACCATCACCCTGCCGATGGATATCGACCGCTCGGTGCGCGGCTCGCTGTCGGGTGAGCTAGTGGCCCGTTGCGTGGTCGAGATCGGGACCAGCTCCTATTACAGCGCGCTGGCCGAATCGACCGACGAGCCGGTGCTGAAGGAAATCTGCCAGCGCATCGCCGCCGACGAGCTGCGCCATTACAAGCTGTTCTACCAGCATCTGAAGCGCTACCAGGACATCGAAAAGCTGGGTGTGCTGAAGCGGCTGCGGGTGGCGCTGGGCCGCGTCGCCGAGAGCGAGGATGACGAGCTGGCCTTCGCCTATTACGCCGCCAACGACAATGGCCAGGGCGGTCCCTATGACCGCGATTTTTGCTGCCAGGCCTATCAGCAGCGTGCGCTGCGCTTCTACCGGCCGCAGCATGTGGAGCGCGGCATGGCGATGCTGTTCAAGGCCATCGGGCTGAAGCCGCATGGCATGCTGAACCGCGTGGTGAACCGCATCGCCTGGTGGCTGCTGACCCGCAAGGCCGGCCGCATGGAAGCCGCCCGCGCAGCCTGATCACCCCGGCCTGAATATCCCCGGCATATCAGCCCCGCCGCATACGCCTCTGGAGCATTCGCCGTTCAGGCGGCATGCTGATCCCTCAAGCGGCATCCAGCCGCCGGATAACAGGAACGGGGATAAAGATGCCGGAGATCAAGACGCAGTTCCTCATGGACATGCACCTGCAGGTCGAAATGCCGATGACGCTGCTGGGCGACACGCAATATGGCGAGCGCCGCATCGCCAAGGTGCTAGGCGGCACCTTCGAGGGGCCGCGCCTCAAGGGCAAAGTGCATCCGGGTGGGGGCGACTGGATTCTGAACCGCATCGACGGGGTGACCCAGCTCGACGTCCGCCTGACCATGGAAACCCATGACGGCGCGCTGATCTACATGATCTATCGCGGCCTGCGGCACGGCCCAGCCGACGTGATGGCGAAGCTGAATGCCGGCCAGCCGGTCGATCCCAGCCTGATCTATTTCCGCACCACGCCCTATTTCGAGACCGCCAAGGACGGCCCCTATGCCTGGCTGAACAAGTCCTGCTTCGTCTCGCTCGGCCGCCGCGAGCCGACCGGCCCGATCTACCAGGTCTTCGAGGTGCTGTAGGTTTCTTCTCTTGTCACCCCCGGGCTTGACCCGGGGGTCCAGGGGCCACCTACTGAAACGGTCCAGGCAGGGCACCGCCCCTGGATTGCCGGGTCAAGCCCGGCAATGACAATCAAAAGCCCCTACCGCCGGGGCAGGCCGAGCACCTGCTGGGCGATGATCGTGCGCTGGATTTCGTTGGTACCGCCATAGATCGTCGGCGGGCGCGCCTTGTAGAAACTGGCCAGCACGTCGATTTCGCTGTTGCCGATGCCGACCTCGCCATTGATCGCGGCGAACGGACCGGCGGTCTCCACCACCAGGTCGGCGATGCGCTGGAAGGTCTCGCTGGCCCAGATTTTCAGGTAGGAGACGTCCTGCCCCA
The DNA here is from genome assembly GCF_000299935.1 of Oceanibaculum indicum P24. Taxonomy (NCBI): domain Bacteria; kingdom Pseudomonadati; phylum Pseudomonadota; class Alphaproteobacteria; order Rhodospirillales; family Oceanibaculaceae; genus Oceanibaculum; species Oceanibaculum indicum. The sequence continues at coordinate 8,941 of NZ_AMRL01000022.1, forward strand.
GCTGCTCACCGCGCACGACGATGCCGGTGAAGTGGTTATAGGCGTCGGTCAGGTGCGCGACATCCAGCTTCAGGGCGACATATTTCTCGCGGAACACCGGATCGTCCCATACGCCCTGCGCCTGCGCCACGCGCTCCAGCACGGTCAGGCCGTATTCCGGCATCTTCGGGCTGCCGATATGGATGCGCTCGAAGCCCAGCAGCGACTTGGCGACGGTCCAGCCCTTGTTCAGCTCGCCCACCAGATTGCTGACCGGCGTGTGCGCCTCGTCGAGGAAAACCTCGCAGAATTCCTCATGCCCGGCGATGTCGCGGATCGGCCGCACGGTCACGCCTTTCTGCGCCATGTCCAGCAGCATGAAGCTGATGCCTTCCTGCTTCTTGGCGTCCGGGTCGGTGCGCACCAGCACGAACATGTGCGTGGCGTCCTGTGCCAGCGTGGTCCAGATCTTCTGGCCGGTGATGACGTACTCGTCGCCATCACGCACCGCCTTCGTCTTCAGGCTGGCAAGGTCGGAACCGCTGCCCGGCTCGGAATAGCCCTGACACCAGATCGCCTTGCAGGCCAGCACATCGGGCAGGTACTTCCGGCGCTGCTCCTCGGTGCCCCATTTCATCAGCACCGGGCCCAGCATAAGCGTGCCGTGATCCTGATAGCGCGCGATGCCCCAGCGCTCCGCCTCCTCCTGGAAGATCAGCAGCTTCTGCACCGACAGGCCCATGCCGCCATAGTCAGCCGGCCAGTTCGGCGCGATCCAGCCCTTCTCCGCCATGCGCAGGTACCAGCTGCCATTCTCCGACCAGCGCAGCCGGCGTGGCGGATAGCGCAGATGCGCGGGGTAATGGGTCTCGAATTCGGTGCGCACGATGCTGCGGAAGTCCTCGTCGGACAGCGCGTTCCAGTCCTGCTGCTGCGGGACGCCATACCGGAAGCTCATGGTCAGGCTCCTTCGCTTAAGTAGCCGAAGCGGTTGCGGTGCCAAGCGGCATTGCCCAGCGTGGCCGCCAGCCGCACCGTGCGGTTCATATAGAGGCCGAGGTCATATTCGTCGGTGAAGCCGATGGCGCCATGCAGCTGGATCGCCTGGGTGCCGATCAGCATGGCCGCCTGCGCCGCCCGCGCCTTGGCGCTGGAGGCGGCCAGCGACAGTGCCTTGCCGGTAGCACCCTGCTCCGCCTTCTGCACGGCGGCGTCGGTGGCGTGGCGCGCCAGCTCCTGCTGGATGAACAGATCAACGGATCGATGCTGCAACGCCTGGAAGCTGCCGATGGCGGCGCCGAACTGCTGGCGGGTCTTCAGATACTCCAGTGTCATCTCCAGCGAGCGCTGCATCAGGCCACACAGCTCCGCGCACTGCGCGATGACGGCAAGGTCCAGCGCCTGCCGCAGCGCCGTGCGCGCGGCTTCGCCGGACAGCAGCACCGCATCCGCCGGCACCTTCACCTCCGACAGGCTGAGCCTGGCACTGGCCACGCCATCCGGCCCCGGCTCCAGCGTGCGGCCGGCGGCGGCCTTCGCAGCCTCGACCAGCACCAGCATGGGGCCGCTCTCCGCCTTCGCCAGCACCAGATAGGCATCCGCGAGCGCCGGCGTGACGAAGCGGCACTGGCCGGACAGCACGACATCCCCGCCCTGCATCCGGGCGGTGACGTCCGCCTGTTCCGGATCGAGGGAGCCGCCGGCCGGCTGCCAGGCCAGGGAGACCAGATGGTCACCTGACAGCACGGCCGGCATCAGACCCTGCTTCTGGGCCTGATTGGAGGATTGCGAGAGCAGATACGGCGTCAGCAACCCGGCCATCACATAGGGCTCCGGCGCGCAGGCCGCGCCCAGCCGTTCCGCCACGGCGGCAGCAGCCGCCATGCCGAGGCCGAGGCCGCCCTGCTCCTCCGGCACCAGGATGGAGAGCCAGCCCTGCTCGCCCATGGCACGCCAGAGGGTACGGTCGAAATCCGGCTCCGCACCTCGAAGGCTGCGGATGCGCTTGCCGTCGAACGGCACTGTTCCGCTGACGGAATCGCGCAGCAGGCTGATCGTCTCGCTGTTGTCGCTGGTCATCTGGGTCACCGCATTCATGTGTTTGCCCCGGCGATTGCCGCCGCCTCCTTCATCGCAACCGGCTTGTCGGACAGCAGCAGGCCGGCAATGCGTTCCTCCGCCGCCCCGGCCTGTAGCGCAAACGGGTCGCCCGCCCCCAGCTTGTGATCCAGTACCAGCCGGGAGAGCAGCAGCCGGCGCGCATCGCCGCGCCGCGCATGCACGCGCGATGCCTCCCACGCCAGGGTCACGGCACTGGCAACGTGATAGAGCGTGCTGGTCGCGCGCCGGGAATCGCCCTCGTACTCGTCGCGGGAGGCGACCTCGCGGGCGAAGGCAATCGCCTTGTCCACCAGCCCCTTCAGCCGGTCGCGATAGGCGTCGGGCACGCCCTCCATCTCGCCGATGCGGTGGTGCAGATCGTCCGCCATGGCGCTTTCCGCTCCGTGGCGTCCGACGGCGCGGCGCAGCGCATCCAGCGCGATGATGTTGCCCGTGCCCTCCCAGATCGACCCCAGATGGGCGTCGCGCAGCAGGCGCGGGGTAACGAATTCCTCGACATAGCCGATGCCGCCGCGCATCTCCATCGCATCGCCGCACAGCTTGCGGGCATCGCGGGTGGAGCGGTATTTAAGTACCGGCGTCAAGATGCGCAGCAGAGCCGCCGCTTCCTGGCTGCCGCCCTGTTCCGCGCGGTCCAGCGCATCTGCGGTGACGAAGCACAGCGACAGCGCCTGCTCCAGCGGCAGCATCAGCTTCAGCAGCTGCCGGCGCGCCAGCGGATGCTCCGCGATCAGCTTGCCGAACACCACGCGGTTATGCGCGACGGTCATCGAATCGTGCAGCGCGCGGCGCATCAGCGCGGTGGATTTCACGCCGTTGGACAGGCGCGACCAGTTCACCATCTCCGCCATCTGCACGAAGCCGCGGTCGAGCTGCCCGACATGATAGGCGACAGCACCTTCCAGCTTGATCTCACCGGACGCCATGGAGCGGGTGCCCAGCTTGTCCTTCAGCCGCACGATCCGGTACTGGTTCGGGCTGCCATCGTCGAGAAAACGCGGCATCAGGAACAGGCCGACGCCGCGCGTGCCCTCGCCCGCCCCTTCCGGTCGGGCCAGCAGCATCGCCACCCTGGCGTCGGCGTTGGAGCAGAACCATTTGTCGCCATAGAGCCGCCAGTGATCCCCCTCTGGCACGGCACGGGTGGTCAGCTTGCCGACGTCGGAGCCACCCTCCTTCTCCGTCATGAACTGCGAGCCCTGGGTCAGCCGAGCCATGTCGGTGGTGGTCAGCCCGTCCAGATAGCGCGCCTTCAGATCGTCGCTGCCATAACGGTCGAGCAGCATGGCGGCACCGTCGGTCACGTTGATCGGGCAGCCCATGCCGAATTCGGACTGGTTGAACAGATAGGTAAAGGCGTGCTTCGCCGCCGCTGGATAGCGGCCCTTCCAGCCGAGAATGCCGTCACGGTGCGACATCGCATGGATGCCGTAGCGGCCGAAGGCGGCCTCCTCCAGTTCCCGGTAGGCTGGATGATATTCGATACTCTGCACGTCGCGGCCGAAGCGGTCGCGCTGATGCAGGATCGGCGTGTGCCGGTCGGCCAGCCGCCCGCATTCATCCAGCCTGCCGCCAACCTCCGCCCCCAGCGCCGTCAGATGCGGCTCGATATGGGCGCGGATATCGGCGGGCAGATGAATGTCCAGCAGGTCGGACAGCGACGGATCGGCCGCATAGAAGTTCATGCCCGTCGTGTCCGGCGCGATGGCGCCGGTGGAAGCGGTCTTGCCGTTCATCGGATCACCTTCCCTTCGGTCAGCTTCTTGCCCAGCAGTGCGGCGATGATGGTGGCCCCCGCGAGCAGCAGGCCCATCAGGTCGGTCATCAGCTCCGGCACGAACAGCATCAGCCCGCCGGCGCCGATACCGACACGGGCCCAGACCGGCAGCCGTCCCAGCCGCCACAGATAGCCCTCGAAGGCAGCCGAGAGCAGGATCACCGCCATGGTCGCGGTCGCCGCCGACTGGATCACCAGCGACATCTCCCCCTTCAGGATCAGCGCCGGTTGCAGCACGAACAGCACCGGCAGCAACAGCAGCAGGCAACCGATCCGCAACGCCTTGAAGCCGACCTTCATCGCATCGGCCTTGGCGATGGAGGCTGCGGCAATAGCGGCCAGCGCCACCGGCGGGGTGATGAAGGACACCATGCCCCAGTAGAAGATGTAGAGATGCGCGGCCATCGGATCGATGCCGACCTGCACCAGCGCCGGCGCCAGCACGATGGCGAGGAAAATGTAGCAGGCCGAGGCTGTCATCCCCATGCCGAGGATGAAGCTTGTTACGGCGCCCGCCGCCAGCAGCAGGGCCAGGTTGCCGCCGGCATACTGCACCAGCTCACGCGAGAAGGAATTGGCGACACCGGTGATCGACATGGCGCCGATGATCAGGCCGATGCCGGCGATCAGGCAGACCAGCTGCGATACCGCCTGCCCGGTATCGACGACCAGCCGGCAGAAGGCATGCAGGTCGAAGCCGATGGCCTTGCGGCGCAGAATCGCGACAGCCAGCAGGAACAGAGAGATCCAGAACGGCGCCTCGCCTTCCATGCGCCACAGCAGCAGCAGCAGGGTCAGGCCAACCAGCGCCAGGATATAGTACCAGCCCTCCTTCAGCGTCCCCAGCAGGCGCGGCACCTGGTCCCCGGTCAGGCCGACCAGCCCCTTGCGCGCGGCATAGAGGTCGGTCTGCAGCATCAGCGCCAGATAGAACAGGATGGCCGGCAGGAAGGCTGCCGTCACGACCTCGGCATAGGGCACGTTCAGGAAGCTGGCCATGATGAAGGCGGCCGCCCCCATCACCGGCGGCATCAGGCAGCCGCCGGTGGAGGCGCAGGCCTCGACAGCGCCGGCATAGGCCGGGTCATAACCGCTGCGCTTCATCGTCGGGATGGTCAGCGTGCCGGTGGTCAGCACATTCGAGGTCGGGCTGCCCGACAGCATGCCGAACAGGCCGGACGAGACGATGGCAACCTTGGCCGGACCGCCGCGCGTGCGGCCCATCAGGGCGGACGCGAAATCCATGAAGAAGCTGCTGCCGCCGGTATTGGCCAGCACCACGCCGAACACGATGAAGCCGATCAGCGTATCGGAGACCACCTGCATCGGAATACCGATGATGCTCTCCAGCCCATAGACATGCTCGGTCACGGTCTGCGCGAGGTCGAGCTGCACGCCCCACAGGAAGCCCGGCATGGAGCCGGCATAGAGCGGGTAGGCCGCGAAGATCAGGCAGAACACGAACAGGATGAACTCGCCGGTGCGGCGCAGCGCCTCCAGCGCCAGCAGCACGTAGAGGCCGGCGATCAAAGTCGCCTCCAGCGGTGCCTCCAGGTTCCAGCCGCGGTCGATGATGTGCTGCGCCCGGCTGGCGAGCCAGACCGAGCTGCCGAGCCAGGCCGCCGTCAGCAGCCAGTCGTACCAGCGCACCCGCAGCTCGCCCTTGCGCGCCGGGAAGGCCAGGAAGCCCAGCCCGCCGAACAGGCCGATAATGAGGTAGTAATAGCCCGTGCTGACCGGGCGGAACCCGCCCAGCCCCAGATTGAACATCTGGTTGACGGTGATGAACAGCGCCACCGCCGTCATCGCGAAGGCCACCCAGAAGGCAGCACCCGTCAGCCGTTTGGAGCGGGCCTCCGGGTCGGCGGGGAGAGCATCGGTCTCGGTACTCATACTGGCAGCCCTGGAAAAGAGGGAAAGCCTGCCGGGAACCGTCAGATTCCCGGCAGGTCTCAGCGCGTCAGAGCGACTTCAGGACATCCGCCCGGATCGGGTACCAGATCTTCTGCAGTGCCTCCGGATCGGCGGACTTGGCGGCGGAATCCTTCGCCATCATGTCGGCCCAGGCAGCCTGCAGCTTGGCATGCCGGTTCAGCGACGCGTCCTGCCAGGTCTGATGCTCCGGCTTCCAGATGCCAGCTTCCTTCAGATATTTGATGGCGCCGTCATGGAAGGCGGCGTCCATCGGCGGCGTGCCGGCCTTGGCGGCCTCCCAGCGCGCCATGACGGGGCTGGCATCCTTGTAGCCATCGAAGGTCTCAGCGACCGCCCTGGTCATGGCATAGACCTCGTCCACGCTGGCGTCGGCGGAAACGGTGATCATCGGATAGCGGTAGCCCATCATCCATACTGGATTGTCCTTCGACAGGCCGGCGCCGATGGTCTCCTGGAACGGCTCGACGAAGGGCACTGCCTTCTGCGCGCGTGCCCAGCCTTCCTTGTTCGAGGGGTCGAGCGCCACCCAGCCGATACCGTTCGGGCTGGCCTCCAGCTCGCGCAGCGTGGCCGCCGCCGGGGCGACGCCGGCGCAATCCGCCTTGCCCTCGATCAGCCCCTTCATGGTCGCGCCATAGCTGGGGAACTCCACCAGCTCGACATCGTCCCAGGTCAAGCCGGCGAAGGCCAGGATCGGCTCTACCTTGATATTGACCGAGCTGTTGGCGCGCGCGATGGCGAATCGCTTGCCCTTCAGATCCTTCGGTTCCTTGATGCCGCTGACCTTGGTGGCGACGACCGAGAAGGCGTTGGTGCGGCCCATCAGGGTACGCAGATTCTGCGGCCCCCAGTCGGCTGCGCAATATTCGTGCAGCCCCTCGACCGAGAAGAACAGCTCGTTGGCCAGCCAGGCATGTGACACGCGGCCGTCGGTCAGCGGCTTCACCCGGCCGATGGCGCTGCCCGAAGGCTGCAACCGGACGCGGGAACCGAACTTCTTGCCGAAGGCATCGGCAATCGCCGACGCCTCGACATAGCCGGTGGAGCCAACATCATAGGTGCTCCAGATCATCGTCGATGCCAGGTTCGGCAGGGCGGTCTGGGCGCTGGCGGCGCGGATGATGGCGGGGGTGCCCAGCATGCCGGCGGCGGCAAGGCCGGCGGTGCCTTTCAGGTAGGTACGGCGGGTAATACGCATCTCGGTTTCCTCCTCTTTTGATGACGACCGCGTTGGTCGCGGTTTCTCGTCGGTGGTTGGCGTTACGGGGTCATACGGGGTCCCAGGAAAACACGTCGGGGCTGCGGTCGAGCGGCAGCAGCGAAGCCTTCAGCGCCGGCATGCCATGCTCGGCGATCAGGTCCGGCGTCCAGCCCTCGGAGCGGTGGACGGAGCGGATCGGCCGGCTCTGGCTCATCAGGAAAATCTCGTTCATGCGGGCGGCGAAGACCTGCCCCGAGACATGCGACGCCGCGTCGGAGGCGAGATAGACCGCCAGCGGCGCGTTCTTGTCCGGCGTCATCTGCTGCAGCTTGGCGACGCGGGCCTTCTGCTCCGGCGTGTCGGCCGGGATGGAGCTGGTCATGCGGCTCCAGGCGAAGGGCGCGATGCAGTTGGAGCGGACGTTGTAGCGCGCCATGTCCAGCGCGATGGACTTGGACAGGGCGGTGATGCCCAGCTTCGCCGCCGAATAGTTCGCCTGGCCGAAATTGCCGACAAGGCCCGACGTGCTGGTCATGTGGACGTAGGCGCCGCTCTCCTGCTTGCGGAAATGCTCGGCGGCCGCGCGGCTGATGAAGAAGCTGCCGTTCAGATGCACGTTGATGACCGCCAGCCAGTCCTCCGGCGACATCTTGTGAAAGATCACGTCGCGCAGGATGCCGGCATTGTTCACCACGATGTCGATGCGCCCGAAGGCGTCCAGCGCGGCCTCGACACTGCGCTTGGCCGAGGCCCATTCGGAGACGCTCTCGGTACTGATGGCGGCGCGGCCGCCGCGCTGCTCGATGATCTGCTTGGTCTGCTCGGCCGGCGAGCCGGAGCCGCCCTCGCCGGTCAGCGAGACGCCGATATCATTGATCAGGATGTCGGCCCCGGCAGTCGCCATGGCGACGGCGATCTCGCGGCCGATGCCGCCGCCCGCCCCGGTCACCAGCGCCACCTTGCCGGCCAGCATGTTGGAAGTCTGCATGGTCTTTTCCTCGTTCTCTCTTCGCTCAGCGGCCGGCAAAGCGCGGCGCGCGTTTCTCCAGGAAGGCATTGCGGCCTTCCGCATGATCCTCGGTGGTCATCAGGGCGGCCTGGGCCTCGCGCTCCCAGTCGAGCGCCTCGTCCAGCCCACGCCAGAGATATTGCCGGGTCAGCTGCTGCGGCAGCGGTGCCGCGGCGGCCAGCAGCCGGGCGCGTTCCAGCGCTGTTTCCAGCACACTGCCATCGGGGGCGAGCCGGTCCACCAGGCCAGCGGCCAGCGCTTCCCTGGCCTCCATCGCCTCGCCATAGAGAAGCATCTGCCGCGCCCTTCCCTCGCCGATGCGGCGCGGCAGGGTGTGCAGCAGACCCAGATCGGCAATCAGTCCGACCTTGCCGAACGGGGCCGAGAATTTGGCACCCTCGCCCGCCACCACGCTATCGCACAGCAGCGCCAGCGACAGGCCGGCCCCGGCGGCCCAGCCCTCCACGGCGGCGATGCTGGGCTTGGAACAGCGCACGAGCAGCCGCACCATCTCATGCGTCATGCGGAAGCGTTCACGGCCGTCCGCCAGGCTGCCGCTGCCCTGCCCGGCAATGTCGCCACCGGCGCAGAAATGCCCGCCCGTGCCGGTCAGCACCAGCGCGCGGACATCCTTGTCACCATCCAGCCGGCGCAGCGCCTCGGTCAGCTTCAGCCGCATCTCCAGCGACAGCGCATTGCGCCGGGCCGGATTGTCGAGCGTCAGGATGGCGATGTCGCCGTCGCGGCTCTCGCGCAGCACCTGTGCTGTTTCCTCAGCCATGAATCACCGCCTTGCCGTTATTCACCACCACCACGTCGCGTTCCAGCAGGCGGGCGCGGAAGGCGCCATCGCGCCAGATTTCCGTGCGGATGGTCTCGCCCGGATAGACCGGCGAGGAGAAGCGCAGGTCGAGTGACTTCAGCGCAGCTGCGTCGTAGTTCGCAAGCGCGCGGATCAGCGCGTGGGTGACCAAGCCCAGCGTACACAGCCCGTGCAGGATCGGCCGGGGAAAGCCCGCCTTCGCCGCGATGGACGGGCTGGCATGCAGCGGATTGTCATCGCCATTCAGCCGGTAATAGAGCGCCTGTTCCGGCCTTGTCGGCAGATCGACCACCATATCCGGCTCGCCCTCCGGCACCGGGTGCGGCGGCTTTACCGGCCCGGACGGGCCGCCGAAGCCGCCATCGCCGCGCAGGAAGGTGGTGGAGCGGGTGGTGGCGTACAGCGTGCCATCGGCGCCGCGCACCTGCTTCTCGGAATAGAGCAGCGCGCCCTTGCCCTCGCCCTTGTCCACGATGCCGGTGACGCGGGTGGTGCCGATGATCGCGCCCTCGACCGGCAGTGGCTTGTGGATCTCGATGCCCTGTTCGCCATGCACGACGCGCACGGCATCAACGCCGGTTTCCGGATTGCGCAGCCAGAAGCCCGGATGGCCCAGCACCACCGCCATCGACGGCATGGCCTTCATCTCCCGGTGATGGTCCACGAAGTCGAGCTGGCGCTCGTCCATCGGGTCCATGCCGAGGCCGACGGACAGCGCATAGAACACGCTGTCCCGCTTCGTCAGATGCTGGCGGACTTCCGGGATCGGGAAGTTCAGCAGCTTCTCGTACTCAATGGCCATCGCCGCCCCCTATCTCGATGACGGCATCGACCGCGTAGGCACCCTCGCCCTCCGGCAGCACGATCACCGGGTTGAGGTCCACCGATTGCAGCGTGTCACCCGCCTGATGGGCCATGACCGACAGGCGCGACAGCATCTCCGCCAGTGCCGTCACATCGGCCTTGGGCCGGCCACGCGCACCCTGCAGCAGGGACACGCCCTTCAGCGAGCCGATCATCTCCGCCGCCACATCGATGCCGAACGGGCAGCGGCGGAAGACGACATCCTTCACGATCTCGACGAACACGCCGCCGAGGCCGACCATCGCCACCGGCCCGAACACCGGGTCGCGATGGATGCCGAGGATGCATTCGACGCCGCCCTTCAGCTGCTTGGCCACCAGCACGCCCTCGACACGGGCCTTCGGCGCATGCTGCTTCGCGCGCTCGATCAACGTGGCGTAGCCGGCCTTCACGGCGGCCTCGTCACCCACGTCCAGCAGCACGCCGCCGATCTCCGTTTTGTGCAGAATGTCCGGCGAGACGATCTTCATGACCACTGGATAGCCGAAGCCGGCGGCGGCCTTCGCGGCCTCCTCCGGCGAGGTGCAGACCTGCTCCGGCGCTGCCTTGATGCCGGCCTGGCCCAGCAGGCGCTTGGCCTCCGCCTCAGTCGGTGTGGCATCGGGAAGGGAGATGGCCGGCACGGAAGGGGGCTTCTGCCCCGGCTTGCGGGCGAAACCCTTGCCGAACCTGCCCATCGCATCGATGGCGACGACGGCGCGGGTCGGGTCCTCGAACACGCTGAAGCCGTCGCCCTCATATTCCGCGATGCGGTCGCGCCCGGCCACGACGGACAGCACATAGAGCCGGTCCGGGTGCTTGTCCTTCAGCAGGCGCAGCTGCTCCCGAAGGCGCGGCGACAGCGTCGGCGAGCCCGCCGTATAGGTCAGGAACCCCAGGATCGAGGTGTAGCCGCCCTCGGCCACCACCGCCTCGGAGAACTGGCCCATCAGCGACAGGTCGTTCAGCACCTGCGCGGTGCAGTCCACCGGATTGCGCGGGGCGGCATAGGGCAGGATCGCTTTCAGCCGCTTCTGCGCGTCTTCCGGCATTTCCGGCATGGCGAGGCCCAGCTCCTCCGCCGCGTCGGAGACGACGACGCCGGCCCCGCCGCTGACGGTGATGACGCCCAGCGTGTTGTTCACCGGATAGATGCGCCGCGTCGCCAGCTGCGCGATATCCAGCATCTGGTCGGTGGTGTGCGCCTGTACCGCGCCGAATTCCGCCAGCACGGCGCTGGTCACCGTATCGTCGCCAGCGATGGAGGCGGTGTGCGACTTGGCCGCCGCGCCGCCCAGCGCGCTGCGCCCGACCTTCATGACGACCACCGGCTTGCGCGCCTGCCGGGCGGCCTCCAGAGCCGCCACGAAGCTGTCGCCGCGGTTGATGCCCTCGGCATAGACGGCGATCACGTCGATGCCGTCATCGGTGACCATATGGCCGATGGCATCGCCCAGCGTCACATCGCCCTCATTGCCGGTCATCACACCGGCGGCGATACCAAGGCCGCGCGCCCGCATGACGCTGACCAGATGGCCGCAATAGGCGCCCGACTGGCTGGCGATGCCGATGCGCCCGACCGACGGCATGCCACCCTCGAACACCGAGGTGAAGCTGCCGTAGAAGCCGCTGCGCAAATCGAACAGGCCCAGCGTGTTCGGCCCCAGCACGCGCATGCCATGCGCGTTGGCGGCAGCGATCATGCGGTCCTGCTCGGCCGCTCCATCCTCGTCCATTTCGGCAAAGCCGGAGCTGAAGACGATGGCGCCCGCCGTGCCGCGCGCGGCCAGCTGCTGCACCGTCTCCGTCACCAGCTTCGCCGGCACGGCGACAATGGCGACATCCGGCGTCTCCGGCAGGTCGCCGACCGAGGCATAGGCGGTCAGCCCCTGCACTTCCGGCCGGTTCGGATTGACCGGCAGGATGGTGCCCTTGTAGCCGCCGGCCAGCATGGAGGCGATGGGTCGCCCGCCGATCCGGCTGGGATCGCCGGACGCCCCGATGATGGCGACCGAGCGCGGCGCGAACAGGCGCGACAGCCGGTCGCTCACAGCGCCGCCTCCGAGCCCAGCAGCGCCGTCACCTGGCTGGACAGCACGCCGCCATTGCCGTGGCAGATCGCGACATCGCACTTGTCGAGCTGGCGCTCACCGGCCTGGCCACGGATTTGCGTCACCGCCTCCAGGATCAGGAACAGCCCGTACATGCCGGGATGAACGCAGGACAGGCCGCCGCCGCTGGTGTTCACCGCCAGCGAACCGCCGGGGGCGATGTTGCCATCCTGCACGAAGCGGCCGCCCTCACCCTTCGGACAGAAGCCGAGATCTTCCAGGAACAGCAGGGTGGTGATGGTGAAGGCGTCATAGAGCATGACGAGATCGCAGTCGGACGGCTTCAGCCCCGCCATCTCGAAGGCACGCGGGCCGCTTTCCGCCGCCACCGTGCGCGTCAGGTCGGCCATCTGGGTGATCGAGCGGTGCGAATGCGCGCCGCCGACGCCCAGCACATAGGCCGGCTTGTGCTTCAGATCCTTCGCCCGGTCGGCGCGGACCATGACGCAGGCCGCCCCGCCATCGGTGACAAGGCAGCAGTCACGGGTGGTCAGCGGGTCGCTGATCATGCGGGCGTTCAGCACATCCTCGCGGGTCAGCGGGCCGCGCGCGAAGGCGTTGGGGTTCTTGTTCGCCCACTGCCGCGCGGAGACGGCGATATCGGCCAGCATCTCCCGCGTGGTGCCGTATTCATGCATGTGGCGGTGCGCCGCCAGCGCATAGGCGGTCACCGGATGGCGCGGCTTGAAGGGGGCTTCGTGCCATTGCGGCTCGCTCATCGAGACGAGACGACCGCCGGCGGTGCGCTGGTTGGAGCCGTAGCAGATCAGCACCGCGTTGCAGATGCCAGCTTCCAGCGCCAGCGCCGCCTGCAGCAGATGCATCTCGAAGGAGGAGCCGCCAATGTTGGTGCCGTCGAAGAAGGCCGGCCGGATGCCCAGATATTCCGCGACCGACAGGGTCGGGAAAGCATGCGTGCTGGTCGCCGCGCACAGCCCGTCGATATCCTTCAGTTCCAGCCCGGCATCCTTCACGGCGGCGATGGCCGCCTCGCCCAGCAGCTCGATGGCGCTGCGGCCGGGCGCCTCGCCCCAGCCGACCCCGCCGACACCGACGATGGCCGTGCGGCCACGCACATTCATGTTGCTCATGCCGCACCTCCCTTTTCCGCGAGGTCGAATACGACAACCTTCTCGCCTTCCAGCTCCGCGATACGCGCCTTCACCCGCGTGCCAATCGGGGCGGTCTCCACCCCCTCAATGCGGGTCATCAGGCGCGGCCCCTCATCGAGCTGCACCAGCGCGATGTTGAAGCTGCTGTCGCGCCCGCGGTTCACGGTGATGGAATAGATTGTGCCGAGGCCCGACGCCTCGACCCATTCCAGGTCCATCGTGCCGCTGCCGGGGGCGGCAACGCGCGGATAGAACACATGCTCCCCGGTGGAGGTGCTGCGCTGGATCATGAAGCGGCCCTCATCCAGGAAGGCGCGGTACTGCGCTTCGGGGCCGGGGCCTTGGCTCTGTGTGGGGATCATGCGTTTCCTCTGTCTCGCTTGGCGTCGCAATACACGGGACGGCGCCGGCAGCGCGGAGCGGGAAACGGCGGGATTTCAAAATTCGAAAGACATTCACATTTCTGCAAAAGAGAATGCCCGTTCCGTCATCCGCCATCTGGACGGCAAAGCCGCCAGAGGTCTGACAAAACATATTCAAATTACTGAAATACCTTTATTTTGTCCTCCCGCATCGCGCCTGTGGCGTCTCGTTGGGAAGCCATGGTACATTCTGTATTCAGAATTGCAATCGGAGTGTTGAATGGCTGATGCAACAGAAAAGCATAAGGATGTCGGCGCGGTCGTGCATGCGCTGCGCATCCTGCAGCATCTGGCGGATGCGCCGGGCCCGCTGGGCGTCGCCGCCGTGGCGCGCGAGACCGGTATCAGCCCCAGCACCTGCTTCAGCATCCTGCGGACCATGGCGCGGGCGCGCTTCGTCAGCTTCCACGAGACCGACAAGACCTACACGCTGGGCCTCGCCGTGGCGGAGCTGGCGACCGGGCTGATCGGCACCAGCTATCTGGACCTGATCCGGCCGGAGATCGAGCGGCTGGCCCTGAACCACAATATGCTGATCGCGCTGTGGCGGGTGACCGAGGACGGCCATATCGTCGTCATCGACCGGGCCTATGGCGAGCATGTGGTGCGTGTGGACATGCGGGTGGGCTCGCGCCTGCCCTTCCTGATCGGCGCGGTCGGGCGCTGCGTCGCGGCGCATCTGGACCTGCCCCCGGCGGAGCTGCGGCGCCGCTTCACCACCCTGCGCTGGCAGAACCCGCCCAGCTATGAGCAGTACGAGGCGGAGGTGGCGGAGGCCGGCAAGCGCGGCTGGACCAAGGATGTGGGCTATCTCTATCGCGGCATCACCACGGTGGCGAGCGCGGTGGTGGACCAGGCCGGCACGCCGCGCTTCGGCATCAGCGGCATCGCCATCCAGGGCCAGCAGACGCCGGAGCAGATCGACCGGCTGGGCGAGGAGCTGCGCGATGTGGCGCGCTATCTGAGCCGTGCCTTGTTCCCGCAGCGCCAGCCGGCGCTGTCCGCTATCGCGTCCTAAGAGGGGCGTCCTAAGCCGGCTGTAGCCCTTCCAGCCGGGCGGCGGTGGCGCGCAGGCAGGCAAGCGCATCGGCCTCCAGCCGGTCCAGGATCGCGCCCGCCGGCTCCAGCTTATCGCACCAGGCCGCCGCCGGCCCCAGCGACAGCACGCCCTTGGTCCAGTCGCCGGTCTCGTAGGCCACCTTCTGGATCGGCCCGCCGACCAGCGGCCCCAGCACCGCATAATCGCTCTGCCCGCTGGATTCCAGCCGCGCGACCTCGGCGGCCGTCTCGTTGGCGAGGCAGCGATAGGTATTCTTCAGGCTGCGCAGCACGGTCGTCGAGCAGGTCTCGTCCAGCCCGACCAGATGCTGCTTGTAGAGCGGATGCGCCCAGATCTCGTCGGCCACCAGCATGCGGCTGCCCAGCAGCACGCCATCGGCGCCCATCGCCAGGGCTGCGGCGATCTGCCGGCCCGAACCGATGCCGCCGCCGACCACCACCGGCACGTCGAGCTGCTCCAGCGCGCGGGCGGCCAGCAGCATGGCGGGGATATCGCCCATGCCGGGATGGCCCCCGCATTCCGCCCCGATCAGCGCCACCGCATCGACGCCCGCCGAGACCGCCTTGGCGGCGTGACGCACCGTCGTCGCCTTGTGCAGCACGACGCAGCCAGCCTCCTTCAGGCGCGGCAGCAGCGCCTCCGGGCTGTAGCCCGCCGTCTCGATGCAGCGCACCCCCTCCTCGACCACCACATCGACATAGGCCTTCATCTTCTCATTCTCCGCCGGCCGGGCGGAGATATAGAGGTTCACGCCGAACGGCCTGCCGCCGGTCATCTCCCGGCAGCGCCGCACGGCATCGCGGAAGGCATCGGCATCGGGGTAGGAGCGCGGGGTGATGAAGCCCATGGCACCCGCATTCACCACGCCGGCGACATATTCCGCCGTCGCCAGCCACATCAGCCCGCCGCACAGGATCGGCTTCTCGATGCCGAACAGATCGGTCAGGCGCGTCGGCAGCTTCGGCGTGGACGAGGCAGGCATGGGCGGTTCCTCCGGTTCATTTTGCGCCTCAGCAAAGGCGGGCCCGGCGAGGTTGTCAACTGGCGTGCCGCACACCACCCGCCGCCCATACTCCGACTGTCACCCCATCCTCAGACCGTCACCCCCGCATTTATTGCGGGGGTCCAGGGTTCAGCCTACTCAGGCCGCGCCAAAGCAAGCCGAGGTCTGGATTCCCGGGACAAGCCCGGGAATGACGGTCAGAGAGAACCGTGAGGCCCGCATGTCACCCCCAGCGCCATTCCAAGAAACAGCACCTGCTTGTCAAAGCACCGGAACCGGCAGTAGCGTCATGGTTGAAAAAGCGGGAGCGCATATACTCGCTTTGTCACCCCCGGGCTTGACCCGGGGGTCCAGGGGCGGTGCTCAGCTTGTAGCGATACAGAACGCGGCCCCTGGATTGCCGGGTCAAGCCCGGCAATGACAAGGAGCGGGCGGCGAATCCGAACAAAAACAAAAGGGAGAGGACACGCGGCATGAAGGGCATCGTCTTTCTGGGCGACCGCAAGCTGGAGCTGCGCGACTTCCCCGACCCCGCGCCCGGCCCCGGCGAGGTGGTGCTGGAGATCAAGGCCTCGGGCATGTGCGGCAGCGACCTGAAATTCTACCGCACGCCGGGCGGCGCCAGGGCGCTGGGCTTCAAAATGCAGGACGGGCCGATCATCGGCGGGCACGAGCCCTGCGGCGTGGTGGTCGCGGTCGGCCCCGGTGTCCCGGAAAAGCAGGCCCGCATCGGCATGCGCGTCATGCAGCATCATTATCGTGGCTGCGGCGTGTGCCCGCACTGCTCCACCGGCTGGATGCAGCTCTGCGTCGAGGGCGTGGCGGAGGTCTACGGCGTCACCGGCCATGGCGCACACGCGACCTACATGAAATGCCCGGCACGCACGCTGGTGGAGCTGCCGGACGAGCTGTCCTTCGCCACGGGCGCGGCGATCTCCTGCGGCACCGGCACCGCCTGGGGCGCGCTGCAACGGCTGGGGCTGCAGGGCGACCACAGTATCGCCATCTTCGGACAGGGGCCGGTGGGCCTGTCGGCGACGCAGCTGGCCAGCGCGCTGGGGGCGCGGGTCATTGCACTGGACACCAGCCCGGAGCGCCTCGCCCGCGCGCTGGAGTTCGGCGCCGATGCGGTGCTGAACCCCGCCGAACTGCCAAACGGTGCGGGCGATGTGGTGGGTGCCATCCGCGAGCTGACGCATGGGCTGGGCGCGCATCTCTCGCTCGATGCCTCGTCTTCGCCAGCCGCCCGCGCGCAGGCGGTGAAATGCCTGCGCACCTGGGGCAAGGCCTGTTTTGTGGGGGAGGGCGGCGAGGTGACGCTGGATGTCAGCAACGACCTGCTGCGCCGGCAGGTGACGCTGATCGGCTCCTGGACCTTCTCGACCGTCGGCCAAGCCGACTGCGCCCGCTTCATCGCCGACCGAGGGATCGACGTGGACGCGCTGTTCACCCACCGCTGGCGCCTCGACGAGGCCGAACCCGCCTACCGCCTGTTCGACAGCCAGACCACCGGCAAGGGCGTGTTTTTGATGTGAGGGGGAGGAAGTTAGTCAGCTTTGACAAAAGCGGATAACTCCACTTGCGTCTCCAAAAGAGAGAATTCGCAACACATCCACACATCAATTTAAACTTGCAACTTATTGCAACATATATATGTCCTTAGGACATATATATGTTGCAATAGAGTAAGTCAATAAAAATCACAAGCCCTCCTTTCGAATTGACATCATATAGCACCTCATATACGTCCTAAGGACGTATATGAGGTGCTATAGCATGATATTCAGTGATGCCCTTGAAGCAGCGCTTATAGCGTCAGACGCGCCGGCAATTACCGACTATGAGTTTTATCAACTAGGTGCAAAGTTATTCGCAGCGGCCAGTTGGGAAGGCTCCCCCTTGTCACGCCTGCCCTCTAGTTGGGACCATACCCGAATGCGGAATGCCCAACGCCGCCTCCGAAAGCGCCAAGTCATTGCCCCTGACGCTGATTTTCTTATGGGGATGTGGCGCGTCGTTCAATCCAGCCGCTCGGGATCAGCTGAGGAAATTGCCTCAATTGCCGACCCCTTCTGTTACGTCTCGTATCTTTCCGCAATGGAGCGTTATGGACTCACTGATCGTAGTCCCGAGGCTCTACACCTTTCGACGCCTTCGCGACCAATCTGGAACAAAATGCGCGACGAACGAATTATTACCGATGGGATGGACAAACTGCACGCTAGCGCTCCCAGTCTCGTGCGCTTCGGCTTTAAAGATAAAGTGCGGCGACGGCCAGTTATTATCCATGAGACCCGACACCCCGCAACTCCGACAGCCATAAGTGGTGAGCGAACGAGAATAACCGATATTGGGCGCACCTTCGCAGACATGCTCGATAAGCCAGCGCTGTGCGGCGGTATGCGCCATGTACTCGATATCTGGGAAAATCACGCGCTTAGTTGGACCGACGCAATCATTATGGGAATCAACAGTCTCAACAGCAAAATTGCAAAGGTACGCGCAGGCTATATCTTCACCGAACGACTGGGTTTTGAGGACGCGCGAATCGCTGCTTGGGAAACTTACGCGCAGCGCGGCGGATCACGTAAGCTAGATCCCGACAGTAATTATGTGTCAGTTTTTTCGGAACGCTGGATGATTTCGATAAATGCTTGAGGACTTATTCCCCGAAGGACCCGCAGATATTGTCGAGGTTGATATTCGCGCTTGGGTCGAAGCCGCGCGCGCAAACCCTTCATTGTACCGCAATCGTCAAGTCACCGAGGTCGTACTGGCGACGATTGGCCTATCACCTAGTCTAGCCAAAACCCTTGTCCTAAAAGGTGGCGCACTAATGGCGCTTGCGTTCAGAAGCGATCGTGTTACAGGCGATGTCGATTTCAGCGCCTCGGTCGGTCCCGACGACTTCGACAAATTACTTGTCGATGAACTCAACGCTCAACTACCGAAAGTCGCAATTCAACTCGGGTACATTGATCTTATATGCCGAGTCCAGAAAGTGGAAAAGCGGCCACGCCCGCAAAATTTTGAAAACATGAAATTTCCCGCCCTGCTAGTCCGAATTGGATCAGCTATTCGTGGGACAAATGAGCAAACACGGCTCACGGCTGGTCAAGCGACACGAGTCGTAGATATTGAAATTAGCTTTCACGATCAAGTCTATCACTTTCAAGAGCTTAATTTGACCAACGCTGGCGTCGCTGTGCGTGCCTTTACCATCCATGAGATCATCGCCGAGAAACTGCGGGCTCTTCTTCAGCAACCCATACGCAACCGATATCGCCGTCAGGATGTTTATGACATAGCATTTCTTCTCGACGAACATCCATTAAAGAAAGCTGATTTGGCGCTGATTCATAAGACATTGCTCGAAAAATGCGCCACGCGTGGGATTATACCCACCGCACAATCTCTAGCTGATCCAGAAGTGCGACAGCGCGCTGAGGCCGATTGGAACACCCTAAAATTAGAATTATCCGAACTTCCTTCATTTGACGCGCGATATGCTAGCATTGAGGCATTTTATGGGAAATTTCCTTGGGCATCATAACATTCTGTTCTGAAAACGTTAGGATTTGAAATATTCACTAAGCGCAGCTAGCGACTTAAATGAAGTATACTGCCGTAGTTCGAACGTAGACACTAAAGCCCCCCAGCACCCTCTCCCCTTGGCGGCGGGGCGAAAGCCTCCTAACCTATCCGGATCGCTGACCAAGAAACGCTCCGGAGGATGCCCCCATGTCCTATACGCTGCATGAGTTCGCGGCCGATATCCGCGCGGCGCTGACCGCCGATCCCGGCCCGGCGGGCCAGGAGAAGGTGCGCCTTCTGACCGAGAAGGCCCTGCGCGATACGGATTTCATGGCCGCCTGCTTCGGCGTGCCGGCACCGAAGGAACGGGAGGTGCTGTACGAGGATGCCGATCTTGGCTTCGCCATCTGCCGCCATGTCTATACGGGGGCCAAGGATTCCGGCCCGCACGATCACGGCCCCACCTGGGCGATCTACGGCCAGGCCGAGGGCGAGACCGACATGACCGACTGGCGCATCGTCACCCCGCCATCGGGCGGCAAGCCGGGCCGGGTGGAAAAGACCCGCACCTACCGGCTGACGCCGGGCGTGGCGCATCTCTATCTCGCCGGCGACGTGCATGCGCCCTACCGCGCCGGCCCCACCAAGCTGATCCGCATCGAGGGCAAGAACACC
Source organism: Oceanibaculum indicum P24 (assembly GCF_000299935.1). Taxonomy (NCBI): domain Bacteria; kingdom Pseudomonadati; phylum Pseudomonadota; class Alphaproteobacteria; order Rhodospirillales; family Oceanibaculaceae; genus Oceanibaculum; species Oceanibaculum indicum. Next base: position 28,546 of record NZ_AMRL01000022.1, read on the forward strand.
GACAAGATCAGCCGCACGCCCCTCGAAGCGGCGGCGTGAGCAATACTCAGACCGTCATTCCCGGCCTTGTGCCGGGAATCCAGGGCTCAGTTTACCCGACCGACGATCCAGCCAGCGGAAGCCTGGACCCCAAGACGCCCTTGGGCAACAAGTGCGGGGGTGACGGTAGGTGTTTATGCGGGCAGCAAGCTCATAAGGCGGCCTGGTGCCAATCTCCCCTCACCCAGCTGCGGCTAGGCTCGTTCCTCGCCAAGCCTCCGCAACCCTCTCCCGCCAGGGGAGAGGGAAAGAATGGGTGGTTTTGTAACCCTCTCCCCTCGCGGGAGAGGGTGGTGAGCGAGAGCGAACCGGGTGAGGGGGAACAAGACTCCCCCCTGAAAAACCCCGCATAATCGCGGTGCCGGGGTTGCGATCCGGCGCGGCGGGCCAATATCAGGGGCTGCCGGGCGGCCCCGCCCGGCCCCGATGTTCCAAATGACCTCTGGCGACCTGTCGCCGGTTTTCGCGCGCCCGCCCACAACCCGGTCCTGATACCCCATGCTTCTCGATTTCGGAATGGTTGCCGCCGGCCTCCTCCTTCTGTTCCTGGGCGGCGAGGGGCTGGTGCGCGGCAGTGTCGCCATCGCCACGCGGCTCGGCATTTCCAAGCTGGTGGTCGGCATGGTGATCGTCGGCTTCGGCACCTCGGCACCGGAGCTGGTGGTGTCGCTGCAGGCAGCACTGGCCGGCTCCCCCGATATCGCGCTGGGCAATGTGGTCGGCTCCAACATCGCCAACATCCTGCTGATCCTGGGCATTGCCGCCCTGCTCTCGCCGCTCGGCAACAGCGATGGCGGCATCCGGCGCGAGGCGCTGGTGATGCTGCTGGCCGCGACCGCGCTGGTCGCCGCGCTGTGGTATGGCGAGATCACGCGCCTCATCGGCTTCGCCCTGCTGGCCGGGCTGGCGCTGCATCTGGCGCTGGCTTTTCTGAAGGAGCGCAAGTCGCGCGAAGATATCGCCGAAGGAACTGCCTACGAGCATGAGGCGGACGAGGTTTCCGACGTTCCGCTGAAGCTGCCGATTGCCATCATCGCCACGCTGGCCGGGCTGGGCCTGCTGGTGGCGGGAGCCGAGCTGATGGTCGAGGGCGCCACCGCGATTGCCCGCGATTTCGGCGTGTCGGAGGCGGTGATCGGCCTGACCATCGTTGCCGTCGGCACCTCCCTGCCGGAGCTGGCGACCGCCATCGTCGCCGCCATCCGCCGCCATTCCGACGTGGTGCTGGCCAATATCGTCGGCTCCAACATCTTCAACGTGCTGGCGATCCTGGGCATCACCGCCACCATCGCGCCGATCGGCGTCAGCGAGCGCTTTCTGCTGATCGACGGGCCGATCATGCTGGCCATCACGCTGCTGGCCTTCCTGGTGCTGCTGCGCGCCCGCACCGTTGGCCGGGTGATCGGCAGCGGCTTCCTGATGCTCTATATCGGCTATATCGGCATGCTCGGCTATATGGGGTAAGCTGGCCGGCGTTTTTGCGGCTCCACTTTTCCGGCGTGATCGTTACCATACGAACAATCCCTCAGAATGAGGGTTCAATGGGATGCCCGCCCGGCCCCCCCCGTCCAAGACAGGACATGACCGACGATGAGCCTGCCGCCCGAACGTCCCTGGCCCGAACGCTCCTGGACCGAGCCGACGGACGATTCCATCGTCGCCGCCGCCGATGCCATCCTGGCCGCGCGGGAGGAAGTGCCGGCATCGGATGTCCAAGCGATCAGCGAGTGCGTCGTGCGCATCGCCTGGGTGCCCGGTTCGGCGTCGGTCAGCGACGAGAAGCTGGCCTTCCTGCTGGATTACTGGCGCGGCCTCGGTGAGGGACAGAAGGACGGGGTACCACTGGCCGCGCAGGTCGATGGCATCGACCTGGTGCCGGCGCTGGGCAACATCATGCTGCTGGATGTGGAGCGCGACGGGTTCGACGCGCGCTACCGGCTCTACGGCACCAAGGTCGCCAGCAAGGCGGGGCGCGACTGGACCGGCTGGCTGGTCTCCGAGATGGGGCGCGTCACCCGCACGCCGGCGACCCTGCTCTACCGGGCCGGCTATCTGGCGGTCTATCGCCGGATGATGCCGCTGTTCACCGAACATAATTCCCCGCCCTGGACTTCTGCCGAGGCCTGGCGGCGGCTGATCCTGCCGCTCGCCGACGATCAGGGGCGCTGCACGCGGCTGCTGGTCGGCAATGTCGATATCGGCCACCGGCTGCTGACCGCTGAGCAGATCGAGGAACAGCAGCGCCGGCTGCGGCCCGACGACTGACAATCCAGAGAAACCAAGAGGACCATCATGCCGGAAATCCCCACCATCGCCCTGCCGGGCGGCGAACCCATGCCGGTGCTGGGCTTGGGCACCTGGGGCATGGGCGACGATGACCGCCGCGCCGGGCAGGAGGCGGACGCGCTGCGCAACGGGCTCGACCTTGGCATCCGGCTGATCGACACGGCAGAGATGTATGCCAATGGCCGTGCCGAGCAGATCACCGGCGAGGCGATGAAGGGACGGCGTGACGATGTGTTCCTGGTCAGCAAGGTACTGCCCGGCAATGCCAGCCGCGAGGGCACCATTGCCGCCTGCGAGCGCAGCCTGAAGCATCTGGGGACCGACCGGATCGACCTGTATCTGCTGCACTGGCGCGGCCCGCATCCGCTGGAGGAGACGCTGGCCGGCTTCGAGGCGCTGATGCAGGCCGGCAAGATCCGCCACTGGGGTGTCAGCAATTTCGACATGGATGATTGCCGGGAGCTTGAGAAGCTTGCCCCCGGAAAGGTCGCGACCAACCAGCTACTCTACAATCTGATGCGCCGCGGCATCGAATATGACCTGCTGCCCTGGTCGCGCGAGCGCGGCGTGCCGGTCATGGCCTATTCGCCCATCGAGCAGGGAAGGCTGCTGAAATATCCGGCGCTGGGCAAGGTGGCCGAACGCTATGGCGCCACGCCGGCGCAGATTGCCCTGTCCTGGCTGCTGCGCCAGCCGGGCATCGTCGCCATCCCGAAGGCCGCGCGCACCGCGCATGTGGAGGAGAACCTGGCGGCGCTGGACATCCGGCTGGACAGCGAGGACCTGGCCATTCTCGACCGGGCCTTTCCGCCCCCCGCCAGCGCCCGGCCTCTAGAGATGCTCTGACACGCACAGATTGCACGGGATCGGGATTTTCCTATTGATTGGCGCGCCTAAAACATGGAAATTTAGGCAAATAATATAAATCACCCCGAAGCGGGTACGGCCATGAGCAACAATCCCGATATCATTCACCCGCGTGCGCGGGTGTTCGGTGCATACTGGATGTCCCTGCCGAAGCGGGATTTTCTGCCGGACCGCGACCAGATCGACCTGCTGCAACTGAAGGAGATCCTGCCCTCCTTCGTCATCCTGCAATATGAATCGCCGTCCATGGTCCGCTTCCGCCTGGCCGGCACGGACGAGGTCAGGCGCTACGGCTTCGAGATCACCGGCCGGAACTATCTGGATTTCGTGCCGGAAGAACGCCGGGCGCAGGCCGTTCAGACATTCCAGACCATGCTGAACCACCCTTGTGGCACGCGGAACCTGATCGAGACCGTCACTTCCAGCGGCCGCATCGTGCTGAACGAGGCCATCGGCTATCCGGTGCGGGGCAGCGACGGGCGCGCCGACCAGATGATCTTCCAGAGCAACGACATCGAGGGCAGGCTGAAGCCCCATCAGCGCAAGGATGTGGTGGTCGAACACCGCCGCCTGCGTGAGCGCCGCTTCATCGATATCGGCGCCGGCGTGCCAAGCCTCGCCGCCTGACGCCAGCCTTTCACGGCACGCCGCTCAGCTTTGTTCCGGCGGCGTTTGATTTCCCAACAGCGAAGCCTCATACTGCGCGGCAAGGCTGAGAAAAATCAGCCATCGTAACCGCTTGGGAGGGTTTCATGGGTTCTGGCAGCCAGCCTTCGGCCGGCGCGCGTCGGCTTCGCTCGCAGCTCTGGTTCGATAATCCCGACAATCCCGGTATGACGGCGCTCTATCTGGAGCGGTACCTGAATTTCGGCCTGACGCGGGCGGAGCTGCAATCTGGCAAGCCGATCATCGGCATCGCCCAGACCGGCTCCGACCTGTCGCCCTGCAACCGCCACCACCTCGACCTCGCCAAGCGCGTCCGCGAGGGCATCAATGCCGCCGGCGGTGTGGCCTTCGAATTTCCGGTCCATCCGATTCAGGAGACCGGCAAGCGCCCGACCGCATCGCTGGACCGCAACCTCGCCTATCTGGGTCTGGTCGAGCTGCTGTATGGCTACCCGCTGGATGGCGTGGTGCTGACCACAGGCTGCGACAAGACCACGCCGGCCTGCATCATGGCCGCCGCCACGGTGAACATTCCGGCCATCGTGCTGTCCGGCGGGCCGATGCTGAATGGCTGGTGGAAGGGCGAGCGAACCGGCAGCGGCACCATCGTCTGGAAGGCGCGCGAACGCCATGCGGCGGGCGAGATCGACTATGCGGAGTTCATGGATATCGTCTCCTCCTCCGCCCCGTCGGTCGGCCATTGCAACACGATGGGCACCGCCTCGACGATGAACGGGCTGGCCGAGGCGCTGGGCATGTCGCTGCCCGGCTGTGCCGCAATTCCCGCCCCCTACCGGGAACGCGGGCAGATCGCCTACGAGACCGGGCTGCGCGCCGTGGAGATGGTGTGGGAGGATCTGAAACCGTCGGACATTCTGACGCGCGAGGCGTTCGAGAACGCCATCGTGGTGAACTCCGCCATCGGCGGTTCGACCAACGCGCCGATCCACATCAACGCGATTGCCCGGCATATCGGCATCGACCTCACCAACGACGACTGGGAGAAGATCGGCTACGACATTCCGCTGATCGTGAATTTGCAGCCCGCCGGCAAGTATCTGGGCGAGGAGTTCCATCGTGCCGGCGGTATCCCCGCCGTGGTGAACGAACTGATGAAGCACGGCAAGATCCGCGAGAATGCCGTCACCGCCAACGGCAAACCCATCGGCGAGAACTGCCGGGGCCGCGAGCGCGAGGGGGAGGATGTCATCCTGTCCTATGACACGCCGATGGTGGACAAGGCTGGCTTCCTGCATCTGCGCGGCAATTTGTTCGATTCCGCGATCATGAAGACCAGCGTGATCTCCGATGATTTCCGCAAGCGCTACCTCTCCAACCCGAAGGACCCCAACGCCTTCGAGGGTCGCGCCATCGTGTTCGAAGGGCCGGAGGATTATCACCACCGCATCGACGATGCATCGCTGAACATCGATGAGACCTGCCTGCTGTTCGTGCGCGGCACCGGCCCCATCGGCTATCCCGGCGGGGCGGAGGTGGTGAACATGCAGCCGCCGGCCGCCCTCATCAAAAAGGGCATCCTGGCGCTGCCCTGCATCGGCGATGGCCGGCAGTCCGGCACCTCGGGCTCGCCCTCGATCCTGAACGCCGCACCGGAGGCCGCCCTGAATGGCGGGCTCGCCATCCTGCAGACCGGTGACCGGGTGCGCATCGACCTGAACAAGCGCACCGCCGATATCCTGATTTCCAGCGACGAGTATGAGAAACGCAGGGCCGACCTTGTGGCGAAGGGCGGCTTCCCGTTCCCCGACCACCAGACGCCCTGGCAGGAAATCCAGCGCTCCATGGTCGCCCAGTTCGACGAGGGCATGGTGCTGAAGCCGGCGGTGAAGTACCAGCGCGTCGCCCAGACCAAGGGCGTGGCCCGGGACAATCACTGATCCAAACCCTCTCCCCTTGCGGGAGAGGGTGCGAGCGCGAGCGAGCGGGTGAGGGGTACAGCACGGTCTGAGCGGTCACCCCTCACCCAGCCGAGTCTAGGCTCCTACGTCGCCAAGCCTCGGCAACCCTCTCCCGCAAGGGGAGAGGGACAAGAAAAACAAATCAGGGAGAGAGACTTCATGCGGATTCTGATCATCGGGGCGGGCGGCATGATCGGCCGCAAACTGACACAACGGCTGATCGCGGACGGGAAGCTCGGCGGCAGTGCCATCAGCCATCTGCATCTGGTGGATGTGTCAGCCCCCGAAAAGCCCGCCGCCCCCTTCACGGTGGAGGTGGAGCCGGCGGACCTGTCGCAGCCGACCGCAGCCGCCCGCCTGATTGCCAGCCGGCCGGACGTGATCTTCCATCTGGCCGCCATCGTCTCCGGCGAGGCCGAGGCGGATTTCGAGAAGGGCTACCGCATCAACCTAGATGGCACGCGCTATCTGCTGGAGTCGATCCGCCGCACCGGCGGCACCGAGTACCGGCCGCGTCTGGTCTTCACCTCCTCTATCGCCGTGTTCGGCGCCCCCTTCCCCGAGGCCATCGGCGACGAGTTCCTGACCGCGCCGCTGACCAGCTACGGCACGCAGAAGGCCATCGGCGAGCTGCTGCTGGCGGATTTCACCCGCAAGGGATTCGTGGACGGCATCGGCATCCGCCTGCCCACCATCTGCGTGCGGCCGGGTACGCCGAACAAGGCGGCGTCGGGCTTCTTCTCCAACATCATCCGCGAGCCGCTGGCCGGCAAGGAGGCGGTGCTGCCGGTCTCCGAGGAGGTGCGCCACTGGCACGCCAGCCCGCGGGCGGCGGTCGGGTTCCTGATGCATGCCGCGACCATCGATGGCGACAAGGTCGGCCCGCGCCGCAACCTGACCATGCCCGGCCTCTCCGCCACGGTCGGCGAGCAGATATCGGCGTTGCGGGCGGTTGCCGGCGAGAAGGCGGTGAAGCTGATCCGCCGCGAACCCGACCCGGTGATCCAGACCATCGTTGCCGGCTGGCCGCACAAGTTCGACGCGAAGCGCGCCCTGGCGCTGGGCTTCAAGGCCGAAAGCAGCTTCGAGGAGATCGTCCGCATCCATATCGAGGACGAACTGGGCGGAAAGGTTTGAGGGGCAACCATCCCCTTTCAGCGACAGCGACGGAGACTCGTTCCGTGAAAGGAAAAGCAGAAAGCGTAGCCGCGCTTGATGAAATCGGGCGGATTCGCCTGTCGAAATCATTCATCCTGCGTGAATTTCTCTACAGTGAAGTTGCGAACTTCCACGGCATCCCGAACATTCCCGATGACCCGGATCTTGCAGCCATGGTGGGCAAGCGTCTTTGCGAAGACCTTCTGGAACCGCTTCAGGCAACCTTCGGGAAGATCATCATTCGTTCCGCATTCAGGTCATGTGACGTCAATGGCTTCTGCAATGAGCAGCAGAGAGCCGGAAAGAAGGGCTACACATGCTCATCGAACGAGTCGAACTTCGCGGGCCACATCTGGGATCGCCGTGATGCTGACGGGTTTTCGGGGGCAACGGCCTGCATCGTTATTCCATGGTTCGCGGAACGCTACGAAAAGGGGGAAAGCTGGCAGTCACTCGCCTGGTGGATACACGACCATCTACCCTATTCGCACCTGTGCTTTTTCCCGCGCATGGCGGCGTTCAACATCTCATGGCACGAAAAGCCGCAAAGGCGGATCGACAGCTATGCTGAGCCTAAGGGATGCCTGACGCGGCCCGGTTATCCAAACCACGACGGCAGCCACGAAGAATTTTACCCGGGCTTTCCCCAGCTTGCCACGTCATAGCCTGGGACTGACCGCGGATAACGGGGCATGATGCGCGTCAATAAAATTAAGTCTGACTTATTCAACCTGAAAAGGAATCAGCTCCGCACGCACACCTAATCCCCTTGCGCGAATTAGAAACGCCTTCTATGGTTTTCCCTAATAAAACAAAGCCTGCCTTGATGCAGGTGATGGGAGGGAAAGCATGGCGTCCGTGCAGATTCGGGACGTGCGAAAGGCCTTCGGCCCGGTCGAAGTGCTTCATGGTGTTTCCATTGACATAGAGGATGGGGAGTTCGTCATCCTCGTCGGCCCCTCGGGGTGCGGCAAATCCACATTGCTGCGGATGATCGCCGGGCTGGAGGGCATTTCCGGCGGTGAAATCCTGATCGGCGAGCGTGTGGTGAACCATGTGCCGCCGAAGGAACGGGACATCGCCATGGTGTTCCAGAACTATGCCCTCTACCCGCATATGACGGTCGGCGAGAATATGGGCTTCTCGCTGAAGTTGCGCGGCGCGCCGAGGGAAGAGTTCGACAGCCGGGTGAAGGTCGCGGCTGAGATTCTGGGTCTGACCAACCTGCTGGACCGCTATCCGCGTCAGCTGTCCGGCGGCCAGCGCCAGCGCGTCGCCATGGGCCGCGCCATCGTGCGCGACCCGCAGGTCTTCCTGTTCGACGAACCGCTGTCCAACCTGGATGCCAAGCTGCGCGTCGCCATGCGCACCGAGATCAAGGCGCTGCACCAGCGCCTGACTTCCACCACCGTCTATGTCACGCATGACCAGATCGAGGCCATGACCATGGCCGACAAGATCGTCGTCATGCATGACGGCATCGTCGAGCAGATCGGCGATCCGCTGGGCCTGTATGACCGGCCGGACAATCTGTTCGTCGCCGGCTTCATCGGTTCGCCCGCCATGAACATGCTGCGCGGCCGCATCGAGGCGAATGGCAAGCTTTCCTTCGTCAGCGATGGCGGCATCCGCCTGCCGCTCGACGATGCCCCCGCCGCCGCGCATGGCCGCCCTGTCGTCTATGGCATCCGCCCGGAGCATCTGGTGCTGGCCGATGATGGCGCCGAGGCGACGGTGACGGTGATCGAGCCGACAGGGTCCGAAATCCAGGTGGTGGCCGACATGGGCGGCACCGAGATCATCGCCGTGTTCCGGGAGCGCCATGCCTTCCGGCCGGGCGAGCGGATCAAGGTCGCGCCGCAGCCGGGCCACACGCACCTGTTCGACGCGGAGACCGGCAACCGCCTCTGACGGACGGTTCGCCACTGGCCCGGACAAGGGCCAAAACGGCCGGCGGAAAGCCGGACCGGCAAACAAGGGAGGAATGGGCAATGAGTTTTACCAGACGCGATCTGTTGAAGAGCAGCGCCGGCGTTGCTGTTGGCGTGGCGGGTGCTGGGCTGGTCGGGCCCGGCGGTGCCGCCGCCCAGGATATGAGCTTCAAGCCGGAGGCCGGGGCGACCCTGCGCGTGCTGCGCTGGCGCCGTTTCGTCGCCGGTGACGAGGAGCAGTGGGTCGCCAACACCAAGAAATTCACCGAGAAGACCGGTGTCGAGGTGCGCATCGACAATGAAAGCTGGGAAGATGTGCGCCCCAAGGCGGCGGTGGCGGCCAATGTCGGCTCCGGCCCGGACATCATCGTCGGCTGGTTCGACGACCCGCACCAGTATCCCGACAAGCTGGTCGATGTCAGCGACGTCGCCGAGTATCTCGGCAAGAAATATGGCGGCTGGTATCCGGTTGCCGAACGCTATGGCAAGAAGGACGGGCGCTGGATCGGCCTGCCGCTGGGCGCTGCGGGTGCGTGCATGGTGTACCGCAAGAGCTGGGTCCAGGAAGCCGGGTTCGAGAAGTTCCCGCAGGATTACCGCGAAGTGCTGAAATGCGCCAAGGCGCTGAAGGCCAAGGGCCACCCGATGGGCATGGCGCTGGGCAATGCGGTCGGTGACGGCAATGGATGGGTGCACACCATCCTGTGGGGCTTCGGCGGCAAGATGGTGAACGAGAACAACGAGGTCGTGCTGAACAGCGCGGAGACGGTCGCAGCCCTGGAATATGTGAAGGAGCTGTACGAGACCTTCATCCCCGGCACGCTGTCCTGGCTGGACTCGAACAACAACAAGGCCTTCCTGGCCGGCGAAATCGGTGCCACCAACAACGGCATCTCAGTCTATTACGCCGCCAAGACGTCCAAGGAAGACGCGATGAAGGCCGTGGCCGCCGACATCGAGCATGTGAACATGCCGATCGGCCCGGTGGGCAAGCCGACCGAGTTGCACCTGTTCACCCAGGCGATGCTGTTCAAGCACTCCAAATACCCGAATGCGGCGAAGGAATATCTGCGCTTCATGTGGGAGAAGGAGCAGTACGAGCCCTGGCAGCAGGCGGCCATCGGCTACATCACCCATCCGCTGGCGGCCTATGCGTCGAACCCGATCTGGACCTCCGATCCGAAGCACACGCCCTACCGTGACTGCGTGAAGAACATGCAGTGGAACGGCTTTGCCGGCGATCTGGGCTATGCCTCGGCGGCGGCGATGGCGGACTACATCATCGTCAACATGTTCGCCGAGGTCTGTGCGGGCGACCAGACGCCGAAGCAGGCGGCCGAACGCGCGGCCAAGCGCGCCGAACGCTACTACCGCGTCTGATGCGTGACGGGGGCGGCGCTGTCCTTCGGGATGGCGCCGCTCCTGCCGCACGCTGCCTGCCCCGCTGACCCGAGAACGGAGCCCGCATGGTCGCCGAGACACCCGCCGGAGCGCGCCACAACCGCTTCGCCAAGGCCGAGGACTTTCACGTGCCGCTGACCGCGCGGCTGATGAACAACCGCAACTTCCTGGCGATCTGGTTCATGCTGCCGGCCGCCGCGATCCTGCTGCTGTTCCTCGCCTGGCCGCTGATCCTGGGCATCTACCTGTCGATGACCGACACCACCATCGGGCGGCGCGGCTATTTCATCGGGCTGGAGAATTTCGAGCTGCTGGCCGACGACCCGGTGTTCTGGCTGTCGGTGTACAACACCTTCCTCTACACGCTGGTCGCCAGCATCCTGAAATTCGTGCTGGGGCTGTGGCTGGCGCTGATCATCAACGAGCATCTGCCCTTCAAGGCCTTCCTGCGCGCCATCGTGCTGCTGCCCTGGATCGTGCCGACCGTGCTGTCGGCCATCGCCTTCTGGTGGATCTATGACGCGCAGTTCTCGGTGATTTCCTGGTCGCTGCAGCGCATGGGGCTGATCGACGAATACATCAATTTCCTGGGCGACCCGGACAATGCGCGGGCCAGCGTGATTGCCGCCAACACCTGGCGCGGCATCCCGTTCGTCGCCATCACCCTGCTGGCAGGCCTGCAGACCATTCCGCAATCGCTGTACGAAGCGGCGACCATCGACGGCGCCAACAGCTGGCAGCGTTTCCGGTTCGTCACCTTCCCGATGCTGACGCCGATCATCGCGGTGGTGATGACCTTCTCCGTGCTGTTCACCTTCACCGATTTCCAGCTGATCTATGTGCTGACCCGCGGCGGGCCGTTGAACGCGACGCACCTGATGGCCACGCTGGGCTTCCAGCGCGCCATCCCCGGTGGCCAGCTTGGCGAGGGTGCAGCCATCGCGGTCGCCATGATCCCGTTCCTGCTGGCAGCCATCCTGTTCAGCTATTTCGGCCTGCAGCGCCGGCGCTGGCAGCAGGGTGGCAAGGATTGAGGGCGGCAAGGGGATTGAGGGCCATATCATGAGCACCGTGACGAACCGCCAGGCCGACCATGCCGGCACCGACATCGAGGCCCGCGAGGGCGGCCGCTCCCATGGGCCGGCGCCCAATGAGGGGATGACCTATCTCTCCTCCATCCCGCGCCGGGTGGTGACGGTCTATATCCCGCTGCTGATCTTCCTGTTCGTGCTGCTGTTCCCGTTCTACTGGATGGCGATCACTACCTTCAAATCGAACGAGGAGCTGTACAATTTCCACGATTTCAGTCCGTTCTGGGTGGTGAACGCCACACTGGCCAATGTCGAGAAGCTGTTCTTCGACACCAGCTATCCAGTCTGGCTGTGGAACACCATGCTGGTCTCCACCGTGGCGACCTTCCTGTCACTGTTCTGCGCGGTCTGCGCCGCCTATGCCATCGAGCGGCTGCGCTTCTCCGGCGCGCGTGTCGTCGGGCTGGCGATCTTCCTCGCCTATCTGGTGCCGCCCTCGATCCTGTTCATCCCGCTGGCGACGATGGTGTTCTCCTACGGGCTGTTCGACACCAACTGGGCGCTGATCCTGACATACCCGACCTTCCTGATTCCGTTCTGCACCTGGCTGCTGATGGGCTATTTCCGCTCCATCCCCTACGAGCTGGAGGAATGCGCGCTGATCGACGGCGCCTCGCGCCTGCAGATCCTGGTCCGGATCATCCTGCCGCTGTCCGTGCCGGGGCTGATCTCGGCCGGCATCTTCGCCTTCACCCTGTCCTGGAACGAGTTCATCTACGCGCTGACCTTCATCTCCTCCTCGGAGAACAAGACGGTACCGGTCGGCGTGGTGACGGAACTGGTGGAAGGCGATGTCTATCACTGGGGCTCGCTGATGGCGGGCGCCTTGCTCGGATCGCTTCCTGTCGCCATTCTGTATTCCTTCTTCGTGGAGCATTACGTCTCCTCGATGACAGGTGCCGTTAAGGAATAAGAACAGCGACAGCGGAGGAAGCTTTCCCATGAACCAGATCGATCTGAAGGGCCGCCGGGCCGTGGTCACCGGCGGCGCGCAGGGCATCGGCCTTGCGATCACGAAGCGCCTGCTGCTCTCAGGCGCCTCGGTGGCGGTCTGGGATGCTGATGCAGGCGTCACCAGGAAGGCGCTGGAAGAATTGTCAGGCCAGACCATCGGCGTGCCGGTGGACGTGACCGACTATAACGCGGTGGCGACAGCGGAAAAGAAGACCGTCGAAGCGCTGGGCGGCATCGACATTCTGGTCTGCAACGCCGGGATCGCCGGCATGAACACCACCGTCGCCGAATACCCGGTCGAGGAGTGGAAGCGGGTCATCGATATCGACCTGAACGGCGTGTTCCATTGTTGCAAGGCCGTGGTACCCGGCATGGTCGCCCGTGGCTACGGCCGCATCGTGAATACCGCCTCTATCGCCGGCAAGGAAGGCAACCCCAATGCCGGCGCCTATTCGGCGGCGAAGGCCGGCGTCATCGCGCTGACCAAGTCGCTGGGCAAGGAACTGGCCAGCCACGACATCGCCGTGAACTGCATCACGCCTGCCGCCGCGAAGACGCGCATCTTCGACCAGATGACGCAGACCCATATCGACTACATGTTGCAGAAGATCCCGCGCGGCCGCTTCGTGCAGGTGGAGGAGATCGCCTCCATGGTCGCCTGGCTGGCCTCGGCCGAGAATTCCTTCACCACCGGCGCGGTGTTCGACCTGTCCGGCGGCCGCGCGACCTATTGAGCCTTCCCCCCGATGCCCTTCGAGACGGCCCTTCGGGCCTCCTCAGGGCGAGGTTACGGTTGGAATACCGGCAGCCCCTTGGTGACCTCATGCTGAGGAGCGCTTGCCAAGGTCACTTGGGGAGCGCGTCTCGGAGCATAGGGCGGCTGGGCTCCCTCTTTCGCCAGCCATGCGTCTGCCTTGACCCTTGGCTTCGCCTGTCAGGGCTACTAACATCCGCCCGCAAGAGCGACATATCGGACCGGACATACCCGGTCCGACCGATCCGAAGCACAGGAGAGACGCCATGTATCCCGAGGTTTCCCTTTATATCGACGGCAAATGGTGCAAGGGCGCCACGGGCCGCAGCGAGCCCGTCCTGAACCCGGCGACCGAGGAGCAGATCGGCACCGTTCCGCATGCCGATAAGGCCGACCTCGACCGCGCGCTGGCCGCCGCCGAGAAGGGCTTCGAGCAGTGGAAGAAGGTGTCGGCCTATGACCGCTACAAGATCATGCGCAAGGCGGCCGACATCCTGCGCAGCCGCGCCGACGAGATCGCCAAGGTGATGACCCTGGAACAGGGCAAGCCGGTCGCGCAGGCGAAGATGGAGACCCTGGCCGGCGGCGATATCATCGACTGGTTCGCCGAGGAGGCGCGCCGCGCCTATGGCCGCGTCATCCCGGCCCGCGCCGACGGCATCTACCAGCTGGTGATCAAGGAGCCGGTCGGCCCCGTCGCCGCCTTCACGCCGTGGAACTTCCCGATCAACCAGGCGGTGCGCAAGATTTCCGGCGCCATCGCGGCGGGCTGCTCGATCATCATCAAGGGCCCGGAGGAGACCCCGGCCTCCTGCATGGAACTGATCCGCGCCTATATCGATGCCGGCGTGCCGGCGGGCGTCATCAACCTGGTCTATGGCGTGCCGTCCGAGGTGTCGGAATATCTGATCCCGCACCCGATCATCAAGAAGGTGACCTTCACCGGCTCCACCGCCGTCGGCAAGCAGCTGGCCGGTCTGGCGGGCCTGCACATGAAGCGCGTCACCATGGAGCTGGGCGGCCATGCGCCGGCCATCGTGTTCGAGGATGCCGACCTCGACACCGCGGTGAAAATCCTGGGCGTGAACAAGTTCCGCAATGGCGGGCAGGTCTGCGTCTCCCCCACCCGCTTCCTGGTGCATGAATCGCTGTACGGCAAGTTCGTCGATGCCTTCACCACCATCGCCAAGAACACCAAGGTCGGCAACGGCCTGGAGGATGGCGTGGAGATGGGCCCGCTGGCCAATGGCCGCCGCGTGACCGCCATGGAAGGCTTCGTCGCCGACGCCGTCTCCAAGGGTGCCACGGTGAAGACCGGCGGCAAGCGCATCGGCAACAAGGGCTATTTCTTCGAGCCGACAGTGCTGACCGACGTGCCGGACGATGCCCGCATCCTGCATGAGGAGCCGTTCGGCCCGGTCGCCCCGATCATGCCGTTCAGCAGCTTCGATGAGGTGGTGAAGGAAGCCAACCGCCTGCCCTACGGTCTGGCGGCCTATGCCTACACCAGGTCGGCCAAGACCGCGAACGCCATCGGCGCCGCCGTCGAGAGCGGCATGGTGTCGATCAACCATCACGGCCTGGCCCTGCCGGAAGTGCCGTTCGGCGGCATCAAGGACAGCGGCTATGGCAGCGAGGGCGGCTCGGAGGCCATCGAGGCGTACCTGAACACCAAGTTCGTCACGCAAGCTGGCCTGTAAGCCAGTCCTGCCGTAACGGCAAGAAAGAAGGCCGTCACCCTCGCGTGTGGCGGCCTTTTTCGTTCCGCTGCGGATCAGGGCTAGATGATCGCGTGGCGCACCCTGGCGGAGACATATTCGCTCAACACCACCGTGCCGAGGATGACGATGAAGATCAGCGTCACCTGTGGCCAGGCCAGCACGTTCAGCGAGGATTGCAGCTGCAATCCGATGCCGCCGGCGCCGACCAGCCCCAGCACCGTCGATTCGCGGATGTTGATGTCCCAGCGGAACACCGAGATGCCGGCGAAGGCGGGCATGATCTGCGGCACCACGCCATAGGTCAGCACCTGCGCGCGGGATGCCCCGGTGGCGCGGATCGCCTCCACCTGCTTCTCGTCGATCTCCTCGATGGCTTCATAGAGCAGCTTGCCGACGAAGCCGATGGAGCGCAGCGCGATGGCGATGATGCCGGCCAGGATGCCCGGCCCGATGATGGAAACCAGCAGCAGTGCCCAGATCAGCGAGTTGATCGACCGCGACGACACGATGATCAGCAGCGCCAGCGGCCGCAGGAAGGTGGCGCTGGGCGTGGTGTTGCGCGCCGCCATGAAAGCTACCGGCACGGCCATGACGATGCCCGCAAGCGTGCCCAGCGTGGCGATGTTCAGCGTGTCCCACAGCGGCCACCAGAGCTGCTCCATATAGCTCCAGCGTGGCGGCACCATGCGGCCAAACAGGTCACCGGCCTGGCGCGGCGCATCCCAGAAGAAGGCCCAGATGGTGGTCTGGGTCATCAGTTCCCAGCAATAGACGAACAGCGCCACACCGGCCAGCCAGCCGGCCCAGATGGCCAGCTGTTGCGGCGTCGTGCGCAGCGCCCATTCCGGCTTGCCGTTCCGTTCCGTCACCGGCATGTCACTGAATCCACTTGCGGATATAGCTGGAGGAGTATTCGGCGGCCATGACGATCACGATGATGAGGATCAGCACGGCGGCAGCCGAATCGAATTCGTAGCGATCAATGGCCGTGTTCAGCGTCGCACCGATACCGCCGGCGCCGACGATGCCGATCACTGCCGATTCCCGGAAATTGATGTCCAGCCGGTACAGGCACAGGCCGATCAGCCGCGGCATGACCTGCGGCTGGATGCCGTAATTCAGCCACTGGAACCAGCTGCCGCCGGTGGCACGGATGGCCTCGGCCGGCGCCGGGTCGATATCCTCGATATCCTCGGCCAACAGCTTCGACAGGAAGCCGATGGTGGCGAAGGACAGGGTGATGAAGCCGGCCAGCGGTCCGAAGCCGACCAGCGCCACCAGCACGATGGCGATGATGACTTCCTGGAAGCTGCGCGACACGGCGATGATCGACCGGCAGGCGTAATAGATCCAGCGCGGGGCGACATTGCGCGCCGCACCGATGCCGATGGGTACGGACAGCAGGATGCCGGCCGCCGTGGAGGTGACGGTCATCGTCAGGCTTTCCACCATGCCATCGACGATGTCACCCCAGCGGCTGGTGAAATCGGGGGCCAGGAAGCCCTTGATGAAGGCCCAGCCGCGGTCCAGCCCTTCATAGATGCGCAGCCAGTTCACCTCGACACTGCCGACGGCCAGCACGAGATAGGCCAGCGACCCGATAATCAGGCTCCAGCGCAACAGCGGATTGGCGATCAGTGGCGGCCGGCGCCAGACCCGGCCGGTAGCGGCGGCGCCAGAGGGGGAGGCGAGGCTCATACCGCCCCCGCCAGGCGTTCTTCATCAAGGCGCTGCTCGCTGTCCTCATCCTCGGAGTCGCGCTGGTTGGCGAGTGTCCAGTCCTCCTCGCCATAGATTTCCGTCAGCACGGCATCGGTCAGCCCTTCCGGCGGGCCGTCATAGACGATTTCTCCGGCGCGCAGCCCCACAATGCGCTGGGCGAACATCTGCGCCAGCGGCACATCGTGGATGTTGATGATGGCGGCGAGGTCGCGCTCCGCGCAGATTTCGCAGATCAGCCGCATGATCTGGCGCGATGTCTTGGGGTCCAGGCTGGCGGTCGGTTCGTCCACCAGCAGGATGTCGGGGTTCTGAAGCAACGCCCGGGCGATGCCGACGCGCTGGCGCTGGCCGCCGGACAGGGCGTCGGCGCGCTTGTCCACATGGTCGAGCAGCCCTACCCGCTCCAGCGTCTGGAAGGCCTGATCCACCGCTTCCTGCGGGAAGCGCCGGAAATAGCTGCGCCAGAATCCGACATAGCCCAACTGACCGGAGAGCACATTCTCCATCACCGTCAGCCGCTCCACGAGCGCATATTCCTGGAAGATCATCCCCATGCGCCGGCGCAGGCGCCGCAAGGCCCCGCTGCCCTTGCCGGTAATTTCCTCGCCAGCCAGGAAGACGTGCCCGTCGGTCGGCTCGACCAGCCGGTTCACGCAGCGAATCAGGGTCGATTTACCGGCGCCGGACGGGCCGATCAGCGCCATCACCTGCCCGGCGGGCACCTCGATGGAGACGCCTTTCAGCGCGTGATCGCCGGTCTTGTAGCGCTTGCTCAGGCCCTGGATTTTCAGCATGAGACGTCCCTTATGCCCGCAAAAATCGGAAAGGGAGGCGGCGCCAGGCCGCCTCCCTTATGTCAGCGATTGGATATGCTTACTTGCAGGCGTAGCTCACGCCCATCGCCTGGTCGATCTTGCGGACCACTTCCCAATGACCCTTGTAGGTGATCGGGATAAACTTAGCCTCGCCGGACTTCTCGAACTCCTTCTTCAGGTCCGAGCCTTCCCAGTCGAAGGTGGCGAAGGCCTGCTTCACCTTTTCCGCCAGCTCCGGCTTCAGATTGTAGACATGGCCATAGCCGGTGGTCGGGAAGGTCTGCGACTTGTAGATCGTCTTCACCTGATCGGCCTTGATGACGCCGCGCTCGATCATGCGCTTCATCACCGAGTTGGCGATGGCGGCAGCGTCGTAATCCTTGTTGGCGACGCCCAGGATCGAATTGTCATGCTTGCCGGAGAAGGCGGTCTTGAACTCCTTGCCGGCCTCCATCTTGAATTCGGCGCGCAGCAGGGCGGACGGCGCCTTGAAACCGGAGTTCGAGGTCTCGGAGGTAAAGGCCATGGTGCGGCCCTTGATATCCTCGACCTTTTCGATGCCGCTGCCCGGATAGGTGATGATCTCCATCTCATAACCGAAGCTGTCATCGGCCTTCGCCATCATGGTGAAGGGCACGAAGCCGGCGCAGTTCACCGCCAGCGGGTTGGAGCCGGTGTTGAAGCCCGCCACATGCAGGCGGCCGGCGCGCATCGCCTCGATCTGGGCAGCGTTCGACTGCACCGGGAAGAACTGCACCTTCTTGCCGGTGGTCTTTTCCATATGCTTCAGGAAGCCGTCCCAAACCTTGGCATAGACTGCGGGGTCCTCAACCGGGGTATAGGCGAAGATCAGTGTTGCCGGGTCGATCTGGTCCTTGGCTTCCGGCACATCGGCGACCATGTCGCCATTGCGATCGCAGAAGCGGGCATCCAGCGTGCCGCGCGGGCAGTCGGCAGCGGCAGCGCCGCCGGCGGAAAAGCCCATGAAAGCGGCAACGCCAAGAGCGATGAAAGTGGGAACACGCATGGAAACCTCCCTGTCAAAATGTCCGTCGATGCTCTGCGCGGACAGTATCCGTCATTAATGACGCTTTTCTTACATACTGGTTACGTTGCCATGACAGCTTTGTCCATATCCGACTGGCTGATCGCCCATAACCAATGCCTGGCCCGGCAAGCCAGCCCTGCCGTCAGAAAAAAGGCCATCACCCTCACGGGTGACGGCCTTCTTCGTTATTGCGTTACGAGCGCTGTCAGGCGGCGGTCTGGCCGCTGCCCTCACCCAGCTTGGAGGCCAGCGAGGCTTCCAGGAACCGGTCGATATCGCCATCCAGCACGGCGCCGGAATTGCCGGTCTCCACGCCGGTGCGCAGATCCTTCACCATCTGGTAGGGCTGCAGCACATAGGAGCGGATCTGGTGGCCCCAGCCGATATCGGTCTTGGCGTCTTCCTGCGCCTGTGCTGCCTCTTCGCGCTTCTGCAGTTCCAGCTCATAGAGCCGCGCCTTCAGCATGGAGAAGGCGGTGGCGCGGTTCTTGTGCTGCGAGCGGTCGCTCTGGCACTGCACCACGATGCCGGTCGGGATGTGGGTGATGCGGATGGCACTGTCGGTCTTGTTCACGTGCTGGCCGCCGGCACCCGAGGCCCGGTAGGTATCGATGCGCAGGTCCTTTTCCTGGTATTCGACCTCGATCTCGTCATCGACCACCGGATAGACCCACACCGAGGAGAAGCTGGTATGGCGCCGGGCCTGCGAATCGAAGGGCGAGATACGCACCAGCCGGTGCACGCCGCTTTCATGCTTCAGCCAGCCATAGGCATTGGGGCCGGTGATCTTCAGCGTGGCCGATTTCAGCCCGGCCTCTTCACCCGCACTCTCTTCCAGCCATTCGACCTTGTAGTCGTGCTGTTCCGCCCAGCGCGTGTACATGCGCGACAGCATCAGGGCCCAGTCCTGCGCCTCGGTGCCGCCAGCGCCGGCATGCACTTCGAGATAGCAGTCATTTCCGTCCGCCTCGCCTGACAGCAGGCTTTCCAGCTGCTTCTTGGCCGCCATCTCACGCAGGCGCTGCAGCGCCTTCTCGGCCTCGGCGACGACATCCTGATCGTCCTCCATCTCGCCGAGTTCGATCAGCTCCAGCGTGTCGTTCAGCTCCCGCTCGATGGAGCGGTAGCCTTCGATGCCCTTTTCCAGCTGGGTGCGCTCGCGCAGCAGCTTCTGGGCCTTCTCGCTGTCGTTCCAGAGGTTGGGGTCGGCCGTAAGGGCATTCAGCTCGTCAAACCGGGAAACCGCACGATCCCAGTCAAAGATGCCTCCTCAGCAGCGCCAACGAGTCTCTGATCTCGTCAGCGACCGCTTGAATTTCCGCGCGCATCGCGTTCTCCAAGTCCAATCGGTTCAAATCATTGCGCCGGCGTCATGCCGGCGGGAGCGCCCTTAATACAGGCCGCCGAGGCCGGTCGCAACCGGGGCGGCACTGTCGCCGGGCGCTTCGCTGACGCCGGGCACCGGCGGCATGTCCACCTGTCCCGGTTCCGGTGCCGTGCCGGGGCGGAACGCTTCCAGGATCACAGCACCGCCATCGCCGGACCGCGCCAGCTGGCCCGACGAGGCATCAATGCGCACGAACTGCACGCCGGGTGGCACGCGGAACGGGATCGAGGGCTCACCCTCCAGCGCTTCGGCCATGAAATCCTTGAAGATCGGCGCCGCGACCGTGGAGCCAGACTCGCGCCCGCCCAGCGTGCGCGGCTGGTCGAAACCAACGAATACACCCACCGCCAGGTCCGGCGAGAAGCCGACGAACCAGGTGTCGAAACTGTCGTTGGTGGTGCCGGTCTTGCCGGCCAGCGGGCGGTTGAGCTCGGCAATGCGCCGCCCGGTGCCGCGCAGCACGACCCCTTGCAGCATGGAGGTCATCTGATAGGCGGTAACCGGCGAGACCACCTCCTGGCGCTGGTCGGGAATCTGCGGCACGCTCTGCCCGTCCCAGCCTTCAACCAGACAGCCCTCGCAGGGCCGGGCATCGTGACGGTACAGCGTCTGGCCATTGCGATCCTGGATGCGGTCGATCACATGCGGCGTGATCCGCTTGCCGCCATTCACGATCATGGCGTAGCCAGCGGTCATTCGCATCAGCGTCGTCTCCCCCGCGCCCAGTGACATGGAGAGCAGCGGCTGCAGATCGTCCATCACACCGAAGCGGCGGGCGTAATCCACCACTTTCGGCATGCCGACCATGGCGGCAAGCCGCACCGTCATCAGATTGCGCGACTTCTCGATGCCGACGCGCATCGGCTGCGGGCCATAGAATTCGTTGGAATAGTTGGAGGGCTTCCATTTCGGCAGCCCCGGCCCCTGATCCAGCACGATGGGGCCGTCGATGATGACGGTGGCAGGCGTGAAGCCGCTGTCCAGCGCCGCCATATAGACGAAGGGCTTGAAGGAGGAGCCCGGCTGCCGGTTGGCCTGGGTGACCCGGTTGAACTGGCTTTCGTCGAAACTCCAGCCGCCGGTCATCGCCAGCACGCGGCCGGTATGCGGGTCCATCGCCACCAGCGCGCCCTCGACCTCGGGCACCTGGCGCAGGGCGAAATTCCCGTCCGAGACGGCCTCGACAGCGATTACATCGCCGACCGCCAGTACGTCACCGGCGCGGCGCACCTCCGGCCCCAGCTTCTGGTCCTCCTGCCAGGGCCGCGCCCAGCGCAGCTCCGAGAACGGCACCGTGCCAGGCGCACCATCGGTCAGGCCGATCGTGGCCCGGTCATTGGCGACCTCCAGCACGACGGCCAGCCGCCAGGGCGCCAGGCCGGCCGGCGTCTTGATCCCCGCCAGGGCAATCTGCCAGTTGCCACGCACATCGATGCGGTCGATGGGACCGCGCCAGCCATGCCGGCGGTCATAGGCGACAAGACCGTCCCGCAGCACGCGGTCAGCGATGCTCTGCAGCTTCGGCGAGATCGAGGTGCGGACCGACAGGCCGCCGCCATAGGCCCCCGCCTCACCGAAACGGTCCACCAGCTCGCGGCGCACTTCCTCGGCAAAATAATCCGCAACCGTGAACTGCTCCGCATCGCGCCGCCGCATCATCAGCGGCTCGGCTATCGCCGCCTCGGCTTCGGCGGCCGAGATATGGCCATTCTCCAGCATGCGCATGATGACCCAGTCGCGCCGGGCCTTCGCCGCCTCATGATGGCGGACCGGGTGATAATTGCTGGGCGCTTTCGGCAAGGCCGCCAGATAGGCTGCCTCGGCGACGGTCAGATCGTCCAGCGACTTGTTGAAATAGTTCAGCGCGGCCGCCGCGACGCCATAGGCGCGGTTGCCGAGGAAAATCTCGTTCAGATACAGCTCAAGAATGCGTTCCTTGCTGAAGGCCTTTTCCATCCGGAAGGCCAGCATCGCCTCCTTGATCTTGCGGTCGATGGAAACCTCGTTGGTCAGCAGGAAGTTCTTGGCGACCTGCTGCGTGATGGTGGAGGCCCCCACCGGACGCCGGTCGGAGCCGAACTGCTGGAGGTTCTGCACCACGGCCCGCAGGATGCCCTGCACATCGATGCCGGGATGTTCGAAGAAATTCTTGTCCTCGGCCGACAGGAAGGCATTCACCAGCCGCTTGGGCATCGCCTCATAGGGCACGAAGACCCGGCGTTCCGTTGCATATTCGGCCAGCAGGCGCCCGTCGCCGGCATGCACGCGGGTCACCATCGGCGGCTGGTAATCCGCCAGCTGCTTATAGTCCGGCAGATCCTGGCTGTAATGATGCAGGACGAAAGCCACGCCCGCCGCGCCGACAATCGTCAGCAGCAGTGCCAGGCCCGCCAGATATCCAAGAAACCGTGTCATTTTCCTCCGAGGCCCGTCTTCCCGTGCCCGTTTTAGGCACCCGCTTTCCGGCACGGGCCGCCGCCATTATGTCACAACGTCCCGTCCCTGGCCGCCGTTCCCGCATAATCGGGCGCCTGCCAGGTATCCGCCCATCCCTTCTCAGGAACGGCTGACGCTGTCCTTGAAAGCGAAAAACGCGTCGATGCCGCCGGCGATGCCCCGGGCCAGCTTCTCGCGATAGCGCGCATCGCGCAGGTTGCGCTCATCCACCGCATTCGACAGGAATCCCAGCTCCACCAGTACCGAGGGTACATCCGGTGCTTTTAACACGGCGAATCCGGCGAAACGATGGCTGCGGCGCAGCAGCGGCGCCACCGGGTCCAGCTCCTTCAGCAGCATGGCCGCGAACCGGGCGCTGTCATTCATCGTCTCGCGTTGCGCCAGGTTGATGAGGATGTTGGTCACCTCGGGGCTTTCGGTGGACAGGTCGATCCCGCCGATCAGGTCGGCCTTGTTTTCCTTCTGCGCCAGCGCCTCGGCCTCGGCGTCGGACGCGGTTTCCGACAGCGAATAGACCGACAGGCCGCGCAGCCCCTTGTTCTTGATCGAATCGGCATGCAGCGAGATGAACAGTTCCGCCCCTTCGCGCCGCGCAATGGCGAAACGCTCGCGCAGGCGCACGAAGATGTCGCGCTCCCGGGTCAGCAGCACATGGTACTTGCCCGACCGCTCCAGGATCTGCTTCAGCTGCTTGGCCATCGCCAGCGTGATCTCTTTCTCATAGATGCCACTGACGCCGATCGCGCCCGGATCGACACCGCCATGGCCGGGATCAATCGCCACCACCCGCTTGCCGTCGGCGCGGCGCGGAGTCTCGGCGAAGGGAATCGGCGGCGGCGCCTGGGGCGTTGCGGGCGCCAGGCTGCGCCGCGCCGCCATGCTGGCGCGCGAGGCAGCCATGAACTGATCCGGCGAACTGGGGGCCACATCGATCACCAGCCGGTGATGCGGCGTCTCGCCCGGCGGCAGCAGGAAGGCCTCCTGCACCGCAAAGGGGCGCGCCATGTCCATCACGACGCGCGACACGCCCGGCTGGAACAGGCCGTAGCGCAGGCTCTGCACTTGCTGGCCGCTCTTGCCCGCAGGCATCTCCTCGCTCAGCTTCCAGTCGATCTCCGGCAGGTCGATAACCAGCCGGTAAGGATCGGGCAGCAGGATGATCTGGAACTCGACCGCCTGGGTCAGATCGAAGACGATCCGGGTCTTGTCCGGGTGCTGACCGACCCGCATGCCGGTGACGGAAGGTGCCGCCACCGCCGCGCTCGTGACCGCTGCAGCAACCAGAAAAACCAGCAAGATCAGGAAGTTGGATATGAAAGACCGCGCCGCGCGGCTGAGCCCGGCAGCGGTGGAGATAAGCGTGCAATGGGTTCCGGCCAGCTTGGCGAACATCTAGCGCCTCAGCGTCAATTCGCCACAAAATCTACATCAACTTTATGAGAGAGATCAATTCAAAACGCCAAATTCCGTTATTTTTTCGTTGCTTGCGGGATTTTCTTACAGTGGTGACAATTCCGTTGTGGCAGACCGGCCCGCGGATTATTGTGTACACGCAAATTCCCGCTGTCTGTCGCGCCCCCGCTTAATCATTGGACGTGACGGCGTCGCGATCGGTTGGTCAGGTAGAGTTCTTTTGCTCCATCGCCTCCGATGC
The DNA here is from genome assembly GCF_000299935.1 of Oceanibaculum indicum P24. Taxonomy (NCBI): domain Bacteria; kingdom Pseudomonadati; phylum Pseudomonadota; class Alphaproteobacteria; order Rhodospirillales; family Oceanibaculaceae; genus Oceanibaculum; species Oceanibaculum indicum. The sequence goes on from NZ_AMRL01000022.1 coordinate 52,416, forward strand.
GAGGCGCTCAGGACAATCAGGCGGAGAAAATGTGGAACCCTGGGGCCCCCGCCCTTGCCCTGCTTTACGCGAGGCTTGGCGGGTTGGCCGACCGGCTATCCTTCTACTGGCCGCTTCATCATAGCGCCGTTCGGGATAGGGATGGCCCAGGCTGGCCCCGCTGATTGACCCGCAAGGGTCAGATTTTAATTGCCGCGCCGGCGCCGCTGACCCTGAAAAGGTTACGGTTAGCCTAGGCGCGCCCGGAGAAAGATATATGACGAAGCGTATGCTTATCGACGCGACCCATTCCGAAGAAACCCGGATGGTCGTGCTAAACGGCAATCGTCTTGAAGAGTTTGATTTCGAAACAGCTGCCAAGCGCCCCCTGAAGGGCAATATCTACCTCGCCCGTGTTACCCGGGTCGAACCCTCGCTGCAGGCGGCGTTCGTGGAATATGGCGGCAACCGCCACGGCTTCCTGGCCTTCAATGAAATCCATCCCGACTATTACCGCATCCCCATCGCCGACCGCGAAGCGCTGGTCAGCGAGATGGAAGCCGAGCGCGAGGAACACGCCAACGGCAATGGCGATTCGGTCGAGGTGCTGGGCGGCGACGATGTCGAGGAAGTGCAGCGCCGGCGGCCCAACCTGTCGCGCCAGTACAAGATCCAGGAGGTGGTGAAGCGCCGCCAGATCATGCTGGTCCAGGTCACCAAGGAGGAGCGCGGCACCAAGGGTGCGGCCCTGACCACCTTCCTGTCACTGCCCGGCCGCTATTGCGTGCTGATGCCGAACACCTCGCGCGGCGGCGGCGTCTCCCGCAAGATCACCAACGTCAACGACCGCAAGCGTCTGAAGAAGATCGTCGAGGAGCTGGAGCTTCCCGATGGCATGGCGGTGATCGTGCGCACCGCCGGGTCGGAGCGCTCCAAGGCCGAGATCAAGCGCGACTTCGACTACCTCATCAAGCTGTGGGACGACATCCGCGAACTGACGCTGCAGTCCAACGCGCCGTCGCTGATCTATGAGGAGGGCAACCTCATCAAGCGTGCGCTGCGCGACATCTATGACAGCGAGATCGAGGAAGTGCTGCTGGAGGGCGAGGAAGGCTACAAGAGCGCCAAGGCCTTCATGAAGGACCTGATCCCCAGCCACGCCCGCAAGGTGCAGCAGTACAAGGACCCGGTCATCCCGCTGTTCCAGCGCTATCAGGTGGAAAGCCAGCTGGACGCGATCCACAGCCCGACCGTGCAGCTGAAGTCCGGCGGCTACATCGTGATGAACCAGACCGAGGCGCTGGTCGCCATCGACGTGAACTCCGGCCGGTCCACGCGCGAGCGCAATATCGAGGAAACCGCCTATCGCACCAATCTGGAGGCGGCGGAGGAAGTGGCGCGCCAGCTTCGCCTGCGCGACCTGTCCGGCCTGATCGTGATCGACTTCATCGATATGGAGGAGAACCGCAATCAGCAGGCGGTCGAACGCAAGCTGAAGGAGGCGATGAAGAACGACAGGGCGCGGATCCAGATCGGCCGGATCAGCCATTTCGGCCTGTTGGAACTGTCGCGCCAGCGGTTGCGCCCCAGCGTGTTCGAGACCGCCAACCAGCCCTGCCCGCATTGCGGCGGCACCGGCTATATCCGCTCCACCGACACCACAGCGCTGCATGTGCTGCGCGCCATCGAGGAAGAAGGTATCCGCCAGCGCGCGTCGGAAATCGCCGTCTATGTGCCGACCCAGATCGCCTTGTACATCTTGAACCAGAAGCGTGCCGCCCTGGCCCAGATCGAGGCGCGCTACAGCTTCCAGGTCATGATCGGCAGCGACGACACGCTGATCCCGCCCGCCTTCCGCCTGGAACGGGTACGCCAGCGCAGCGCCGAGGAGCAGGCCGCCCTTGAGGCCGCCGCACCGGTCCGCATCGAGGCCCCGGCCGAAATTGACGAGGATGAGGACATCCTTGAGCAGGACGAGGCCGCCGAAACCCAGGACGAGAATCAGGACGGCGCCCAGGAGGGTGAAGCCCGCGAGGGCCGGCGCCGTCGGCGCCGCCGGTCTGGCCGGGGTGGTGGCCGCGATGGCGAGCAGCGTCAGGTGGCGTCGGACGAGAGCGCCGAGACGGCTGACGGCGACGAGGATGCCGGCGAATCGGAAGATACCGGCACGCCTACTGGCGAAAAGCTGAGTGCGGAAGAGGAAGAGCGTCAGCGCAAGCGGCGCCGGCGGGGCCGGCGCGGCGGGCGGCGGCGGCGGCGCACGCAGGAGGAGCAGGATAATCTTGCGGCCTCCGGCGAGACTGCCGACTCCGAGTCCGATGCGGGTTCTGCCGATGAATCCCAGCCCGATGCGGCTCCCGCTGCCGCTGAAGCGCCAGAAGAAGCCGCTCAGGCCGCTGACGGGGCGGAAAAGCCCAAACGCAGCCGCCGCAGCCGCAGCGCCAAGAAGCCTGCCGAGGTAACCGCCGAGGCACCGGCTGAAGCGGAAGCCGCCCCGGCGGCGGAAGAGCCGGAAGCGGAAGCGCCGGCCAAGCCGAAGCGCCCGAGCCGCCGCAAGCCCAAGGCCGAGGCCGCAGCCGCTGCAACGGATGAAACGGTGACGGCTGAAGCGGCGACAGAGCCTGCCGCAACGCCGGAGGCCGACGCGGAACAGCCAAAGCCGGCACCGCGCAAGCGCACGACCCGCAAGGCGGCGGCGAAGCCGGAAACCGCGGAGGCCGAGAAGCCGAAGCGCACCCGCGCCCCCCGCAAGCCGAAGGCAGCCATAGCGGATGCGCAAGAAGCCGCTGCCCCGAGCGAGGCCGCCGCTTTGACGGTGGAAGCAGCGGAAGCCGCCACACCTGCCGCCACACCGGCCGCTGGGACCGTCATCGTCGAGGTCGGTCAGGCGGAGACCAAGGAAAAGCCGGAGGAACCGGCAAAGCCGGCAAGGCGCGGCTGGTGGAGCCGTGCGGTCGGCCGCTGATCTGAAATTCTCATAATTTTAAGACAAAGACTCCCGGGATAATATTCCGGGAGTCTTTTTTTGTTTTGTTTAAAATTTTCAGAAAAACATTTGCCACGACAATGAAAAACTTATGAACTTTACTCTGAAATAATATCCCCATTAATATTTCGTCAATCTTTTGGCCAAAGGATGAGAGCGCGTCAGATAGAAGGCGCGCCAAAGATAACCTGCCAAACAGCGACCTAATCAAAACGATCCCACCGCCGGCGTCTCCCCCCTTGTCGCCATCGACCGAAGAGTCCGACCCATGAAAGCCCTCGACAACCTGAAGGTTTCGACCAAGATTTCCGCGAATTCCGGTCTGATCCTGCTACTGCTTCTTGCTTGCAGCGGCGTAACAATCTACGGGCTGATGACGGCCAAGGATTATTTCTCGGATTATCGCAACCTGACCGTCCAGACCGTCAGCGCCGCACAGGTGCAGACCTATATGCAAACCGCCCGCATCGGGGTTACCGGCTTTGTCCTGAACGGCAACAGGCAATCGGCAGGAATGGTTGCCGAAAACGTGGCGCAAGCCCAGGAGAGCATCCAGCAGATCCTCAACCGGATCGAGGACCCGGCCATCACCGCGCGGATGGAGGGTGCGGCCAGCCAGATCCGCTCCTACGGGCAGACTTTCCAGACGCTGCTGCCGATGCAGGAACGCCGGGAACAGCTGACGCAGAAGATGCTGGAACTGGCGGAAAGCGCCAGTGCGGCGCTGAACGGCATGATGACCGGCCTGCAGCAGGAGTTCAACGCGGACGGCGTGTTCATGGCCAGCCAGGCGATGCGCCAGCTGATGCTGGCGCAAAACCAGGCCAACCTGTTCCTGTCGGAGAATGGCAGCAAGCAGGTGGATGCGGTCGCCGAACATCTGGGCAAGCTGAAGGAATCCATGGTCGGGCTGGATGTCATGGTGTCCAGCACCGAAGGCCGCCAGCATTTCGACGCGCTGAGCGCGGCCATCCCCCAATATGAGGCGGCCTTCAGCGAAGTCGTCGGCGTCACCTTGCGGCGCAACGCCACCATCGCCCACCGGCTGGATCGCATGGGCCCGCAGATCGCCAGCGATCTCGACCAGATCAAGGATGACAATGCCGCCCAGATGCGCACCATCGGCGCGGCCGCCCTTGCCGCGATCGACAACTCCTTCATCGTCGGCGCGGGCGTTTCCGCCTTTGCCCTGCTCGTCGGCATCGCCCTGTCGCTGCTGATCGGGCGCGGCATCGCCCGGCCCATCGTCGGCATGACGCAGGCCATGACAGCCCTGGCCGCCGGCGACAAGGAAAGCGAGATTCCCGCCCAGAACCGCAAGGACGAGGTCGGCCAGATGGCTGGCGCCGTCCAGGTGTTCAAGGAGAACATGATCCGCGCCGACGAGATGGCGGCCCAGCAGGCCGCCGAGCAGCAGGCACGGGAGAGGCGCGCCAAGGCCATCGAGCAGATGACCCAGGATTTCGATGCCGCCGTCGCCGGGGTTCTGGCCCAGGTCGGTGCCGCCACGGCGGAATTGCAGTCCACCGCCTCCTCCATGTCAGCCACGGCGGAGCAGACCAACCATCAGGCCGGCGCTGTCGCCGCGGCCTCCGAACAGGCCGCCGCCAACGTCCAGACCGTCGCCGCCGCCTCGGAGGAACTGTACAGCTCGATCCAGGAGATCGGCCGCCAGGTCAGCCAGTCCTCGACCATCGCCGACAAGGCGAGCAAGGATGCGCGCAAGACCAACGAGCAGGTTGAGGCCCTGGCCCACGCCGCGCAGAAGATCGGCGAGGTGGTCCGGCTGATCCAGGATATCGCCGAACAGACCAACCTGCTGGCGCTGAACGCGACCATCGAGGCGGCCCGCGCCGGCGAGGCCGGCAAGGGCTTCGCCGTGGTGGCGTCCGAGGTGAAGTCGCTGGCCACCCAGACCGCCCGCGCGACTGAGGAGATCGGCCAGCAGATCGGCAGCATCCAGACCGAGACGAGTTCGGCCGTCTCCGCCATCCGCGAGATCGGCCAGACCATCGCGGAGATCAACGACATCGCCGCCAATATCGCGGCCGCCGTCGAGGAACAGGGCGCGGCGACGCAGGAAATCTCCCGCAATGTGCAGGAAGCGGCGAAGGGCACGCAGGAAGTGTCCACCAACATCGTCGGCGTCACCCAGGCCGCGGCCGAAACCGGCCAGGCCGCCGATCAGGTGACCCATTCCGCCGGCAATGTCGCCAGCCAGTCGGAAGAGCTGCGCCTGGCCGTGGAAAACTTCCTGAAGGGGGTCAGGGCCGCCTGAACGGGCTGCCCCCGCAAACAGAAAAAGGCGCCGTCACCGGCGCCTTTTTCATATCAGCTCAGGAAATCGCCGATCCTCTCCGCCGCCTTCGCCACATCCTCCGTGGCGCCGGCATAGGACAGGCGGACAAAGCGGTTGCCCCGCGCCGGATCGAAATCCATGCCGGGTGTCAGCGCCACCCCGGTCTCGGCCAGTAGCCGGCGGCAGAATTCCGCGCTGTCATTGGTGAAGCGCCCGACATCGGCATAGATGTAGAAAGCACCGTCGGCCCGCGAGAACTCCGTGATGCCGGCCTTCGGCAGCGCCTCCAGCAGGATGTCCCGGTTGCGCCGGTAATTGGCAACCAGCGCGTCCAGCTCCTCCGTGCAGTCGAACGCCGCCACCGCCGCATGCTGCGACAGGGCGGAGGCGGAGATGAACAGGTTCTGCCCCAGACACTCGACCGGCCGGACCATATCCTCCGGCAGCACCAGCCAGCCCAGCCGCCAGCCGGTCATCGAGAAATATTTCGAGAAGCTGTTCACCACCACGGCACTGGCGGAGCTGGCCAGCGCGGTTGCCGCCCGCGCCTCGAACTCGATGCCGTGATAGATCTCGTCGGAGATCAGCCGGATGCCCTGCTCGTCGCAATAACGGGAAATCTCCGCCAGCCCCTCGGATGACACGATGCTGCCGGTCGGGTTGGCGGGGCTGGCCAGGATCAGCCCGTCGATGCGGCCCTTCTCCTGCATTTCTCGCAGCAGCGGCACTGTCGGCTGGTAGGCGCTGTCCGGCCCGGTCGGGATTTCCACCGGCTCCAGCCCCAGCGCCACCAGGATGTTGCGGTAGGCGGGATAGCCGGGGGCGGCCAGCGCCACCCGGTCGCCCGGCTCGAACGCTGCCAGGAAGGACAGGATGAAGCCGCCGGAGGAACCAGGCGTGACAACGATGCGCGCCGGATCGACAGAGACGCCATAGCGCGCCCGGTAATGCTCGGCCAGCCTTTCGCGCAGGGGCAGGATACCGAAAGCATCGGTATAGCCCAGCAGCTCGCTGTCGATGGCGCGCTTGGCCGCTTCCAGCACTTTGGACGGTGCCCCGGTCGAGGGCTGACCGATTTCCAGATGCAGCACATCGGCGCCGGTGGCCGCGCGCTCATTGGCGGCGCGCATCACATCCATGACGATAAAGCCGGGAATCCGCCCCCGCTTGGCGATCTTCATACGCTGTTCCTTGTTCTTACGATCGGTACGCTTCGAATCCGTCAGCCGCCGCTGGCGGCAAGCCCATAGCCACGCGGATCGGTGGCACGGATGCATTGCGGGTTACCCGGCAGGCCCTGCGGACAATGCGCCGCCTGCACCCGGCCGAAATGCCGCCCCTCTTCCAGCCGGTAGCCGCGCGCGGCAAGGTCGGCACGCACCGCCTCCGGCAGGGTCTTCTCATACCAGAGCGTATGGGCGGTGCCGCCCAGATGCAGACGCGGTACGGCGACCGCCTGATCCAGCGGCATTTCCGCCTGGACCGCATCCAGCGTTACGCGGACCAGCGCGCTGGTGGCGGAGAAGCCGCCGCTGCCGGTGCCGGTGAAATAGACATTCTTGCTGTTCTCGTTGAACACGATCAGCGCATGGCCGACCGGCCCCAGCTGGCCGGCGGGGGCCGGCGGTGGCGCCACGATGAAGCCGAGGCCCGGCACCTTGCGCAGCGTGCCGAACGGCGTGTTCATGGTGAAGCTGCAGGCCACCATCTGGCCGGCACGGTCATAGGTGACGATGCCCGCCGCCCCCGGCCCGCCATGCGCCGGCGCGGAAAGCGGCAGCTCCGCCGTGTCCCCGTCAGCCTTGGACCGGTCGTGGCCGCGCATCGCTGCCTCAGCCTCTTCCTCGCCCAGCGGGCGGACCTTGCCATCGGCGCGAATCTGGTCGGCAACCGCCCGGTGCGCGCGCAGGCTGGCGTCGGCCAGCAGATGCGGGCGGTCGGCAGGGGCCGCAGCGGCATAGGAACGGCCATCGGTCAGCAGCCGCCACAGGCTGCCAGCAATCGCGCCATTCACCGAATCGGTGCTGGCCAGCACCACCTTGTGGACGCCGAGTTCCAGCCCGCCATGCGGGCGCCAGCGCGGCACATAGGCCTGCAGCGCCGCTGGCGGCAGGCTGCCGCCGCTCTGCTCGATGGCGACGGAAAGCTCGCGCGCCATCCGGCCGGTATAGAGGTCGCCGATGCCGGCCTGCCGCAGCCGGCCCAGCGTTGCGCCAAGGTCGAGCTGGGTCAGCGGGTCGCCTTCGCGAACCAGTCGACCTTGCGTCACGAAATTCTGCCGCATGTCGGGAATCTGTGCGATGGCGCGCCCGGCGAAGGCCACATCCTCGGCCAGCGCGCGCGAGACCGGCTCACCGAAACGCGCCAGGCGCTCGGCCGGCAGGATCAGCTGATCGATCGGCAGGCGGCCATAGCGCGCATGCAGGGCGAACACGCCGCGTGGCGCCGCCGGGATCGCCACGGCGTTCTGTTCGGTGCCGGAGGCCACAGCCGGAAATTCCAGCGCCTCGCCGACATTGGCGCGCCGGTCATAGACCGCGCACGCACCGCCGCCGCCAAGCCCGACCGAGGAGGGCAACGTCACCGACAGCGCGAAATAGCCGGCGACCGCCGCATCTGCGGCCGTGCCGCCCGCCGCCAGCACGTCGCGCGCGACCAGCGCCGCCCTCGGTTCCCCCGATACCGCGCCACCGACGAAGTCCGGCGCGATGAACTGCGTCGTTTCCTTGCCGCTGCAACCGGCCAGAACGCCCAGAGAGCATGCCAGGCCCATGGCCGCGGCTATCGGACGACGCCAGGCGGTCAGTGACAGCATAATCTCGAAAACCTTTCATTGACGGGAGGGACTGCCCCGCTTACTTACCAAGGCGGGGCGAGGAGAGACGCTACAGTGCTTCACAAATTCCGCGTTCTGGTCGCCATAATCCTGTCGGTCGTCATAGCGGGTTTGCCGCTGCCGGCGGCGGCAGCGGGCATGAGCCTGATTCGCGACACGGAAATCGAAAATACCATCCGCGACTATGCGACGCCACTGTTCGCAGCAGCCGGGCTGCAGCCGGACAATATCCGCATCTTCATCGTCAACAGCGACGACATCAATGCCTTCGTTGCCGGTGGTCAGAACCTGTTCCTAAATACCGGCCTGCTGGTGCGCTCCGACAATCCCAACCAGATCATGGGGGTCATCGCGCACGAAACCGGCCACATTGCCGGCGGTCACCTGGCCCGGCTGCAGGACGAGTTGCGCCGCGCCAGCATCGCGCAGATCCTGTCGATGGTGCTGGGCGCCGTCGCCGTCGCCGCGTCCGGCCAGGGCGAGGCCGGCATGGGCGTCATGGTCGGCGGCTCGGAAATGGCGCGCCGTGTGCTGCTGCAATATAACCGCAACCAGGAACAGGCGGCCGATCAGGCCGGCGTGAAATATCTGGATGCCATCGGCCAGTCCAGCCGCGGCATGGTGGAAATCCTGGAAAAGCTGAGCGGCCAGGAAATGCTGCTGGCCAGCCGCCAGTCGCCCTATGTGCGCAGCCATCCGCTGACCAGCGAACGCATGACCTTCGTGCGCAACCACATGGCCAATTCGCCCTACGCCGATGCGCCGCCGCCCGAGGGCTTCCCGATGCGCCACAAGCGCATGGTGGCGAAGCTGCATGGTTTCATGCATCCGCCCGGCCGGACGCTGATGGAATATCCGGAAAGCGACACCAGCCTGCCGGCGCGCTATGCGCGGGCCATCGCCTATTACCGCATCCCGGACCTGAACCGCGCCGTGCCCGCCATCGACGCGCTGATCGCCGAGCATCCCGACGATCCCTATTTCCATGAGCTGAAAGGCCAGATGCTCTATGAAAATGGCCGCGTCGCCGAGGCGCAGAAGGCCTATGCCGAGGCCATCGAGCGCCTGCCCGACGCGCCGCTGATCCGCGCTTCCCATGCCGAGACGCTGCTGGCCCTGAATCAGGAGGAGCCCACCCGCCGGGCGCTGGCGGAACTGCAGCAATCAGTACGCCAGCAGCCGGAAAACAGCCGCGCCTGGCGTCAGCTCGCCATCGCCCATGGCCGGTTGGGCGATACCGGCCTTGCCGCCCTGGCGCTCGCCGAGGAGGCGCTGCTGACCGGCCAGCGCCAGACCGCGCGGCAGCAGGCGCGCCGCGCCCAGGCCCAGCTTCCCGCCGGCTCGCCGGGCTGGCTGCGCGCCGAGGATATCGAGACCACGACGCGGCGCGACGCCGAACGCTGAGCGTACGCTATCCTGACCGTGGACAGGGCGCCCCCTGCCCCGCATAGTCGGCACGCCGCTTAGGGAAAACAAAAAGGAGAAAGCCCGGTGGGTCGATATACGGCGAACCCTCGTTCAGCCCTCGCTCTGGCCGTGCTGGCACTGGCCGGTGCATTTCTGATGCTGGCAGGCGCCCCCGTCCGGGCCGATACGCCAAAGGCGGACGCCGCCCCTGCGGCAACCCCGGCACCGGCTGGCTTCGACGCGACGCAGAAGCAGGCCATCGAGCAGATTGTCCGCGATTATCTGCTGGCCAACCCGGAAGTGCTGCGCGACGCCCTGATCGAGCTGGGCAGCCGCGAGAAGGCCGCCGCCGAGGATCAGCGCAAGCAGCGCATCGCCGATCTGCGCGCCGAGTTGGAGCGCGAGCCAGACGATCCCGTGCTCGGCAATCCCGACGGGGCGATCACCATCGTCGAGTTCTTCGATTACCAGTGCGGCTACTGCAAGGCGATGAAGCCGGTCATGCAGAACATCCTGGCCAGCGAGAAGGATGTCCGCGTGGTGATGAAGGAATTCCCGATCCTGAGCGCGGTCTCCGTCACGGCCGCGCGTGCCGCGCTGGCTGCCCGCGAACAGGGCAAGTACCAGGCGATGCACGACCGGCTGATGGGCTATCGCGGCCGGCTGAGCGACGAGGCGGTGTTCGCCATCGCCGGCGAGGCCGGGCTGGATATCGAGCGGCTGAAGGCAGACATGCAGGCGCCGGCGGTGGCGGCGGTGCTGGAACGCAACCAGCAGCTGGCCGAGCGTCTGGAGATCAGCGGCACGCCCAGCTTCATCGTCGGCGAGACGCTGGTTCCCGGCGCCGTGAACGAGGAAGGACTGCGCAAGCTGATCGCCGAAACCCGGGCAAAGCTGTAAGGCAGTTAGTGCACCTCCGTTGCCTCTGGCGACGGGCATGCTATAAACGCGTCAATTCTGAAACAGCCGAGAGCAGCCGCGCGCGTGACCGACCGCCCCGAGATCATGATTCTGAACGGACCGAACCTCAACATGCTGGGGGTTCGCGAACCGGCGATCTATGGCCGCGAGACGTTGGGCGATATCGAGGATGCCTGCCGGGCCATGGCCGAGGATCTGGGCCTCGGCATCGATTTCCGGCAGTCCAACCACGAGGGCGAGCTGGTCTCCTGGATTCACGAGGCGCGCGACAGTGCGGACGGCATCGTCATCAATGCCGGTGCCTATACCCACACCTCGGTTGCTATCCTGGATGCGCTGACCCTGGCCGAACTGCCGGTCATCGAGGTGCATCTGTCCAACATCTACAAGCGCGAGAGCTTTCGCCATCATTCCTACATTTCGCCGGTGGCGCAGGGTGTCCTGTGCGGCTTCGGCGGTCAGGGCTATGTCCTGGCGTTGCAGGCGATGGCGCGTATCATCGGCCAAACGGACGAGTAAATGTCTAAGGAAAACGAGAAGATCGACGCGGCGATGATCCGCGAAATGGCCGCCCTGCTGAACGAGACCGGGCTGGGCGAGATCGAGTACGAAACCGGCGAGGTGCGCATCCGCGTGGCCAAGCCGGGGGCTGCGGCAATGACCGCGATTGCCGCGCCCGCGCCGGTCGCCCCGACCGCTGCGGCGGCACCGGC
>NZ_AMRL01000023.1 GCF_000299935.1 Oceanibaculum indicum P24
GCCAGCCGCTCCGACAGCAGCCGCTTGCCCAGTGCCAGCCAGGCCTTTTCCTCGGGCAGGGCGGTGCCGGCGTAAACTAGCCCCTTGGCGGCCTGTACCAAGCCGGTGCCATCGCCTACCGTCGTCGCAACCCGGCCGAGATGGCGGGCCTGGCGGAACAGGCTGTCCAGGAAGCGGGCGCGGAACTCGTCGTCGGCGCTGGCGCAGAAGAAATCGTGATGGCCAATCCAGTTGGCGATGCGCTCGCCCAGAATATCGGCCTCCCAGGCGAAGCTGTCCCAGTCGTCGTAACGGTCGGTCCAGTCCGCCACCAGCTCGCGCGCGCGGCGCCTGGCCATGTCGCCGCCGACCTGGCGCAGGTCGCGCAGCCAGGCGAAGCCGTTCAGGGCGGCCTGCCAGTCACCGGTGGCGTTCTCCGGCACCCAGGCGTCAGGATCGCGGGGGTCCGCCGACAGCAGCACCACATGTCCGAGCAGCGAGAAGCGGCCCTCCAGGATCATCCGGCCATGGTCGGAATTGCCGGGCCAGCTGTCGGAGGGGACGGCGGCAATACGGTCGGGCACGCGGCCGGCGAGCATGTAGCGGTAGAGCGGCGTGCCGTAGGCGAAGGTTCTGACTGTCCGCCAGAGACCGCCCGGCCTGCCGCCCTGATGCCCGCCGCTGCTCTCGCGCGTGCCGCTCAACCCTATTTGCCCCTCAAGGTCTGGATGTTGGTGGCATAGGCGGCGGTACCGCCGGCAAAAGTGGCGGTGCCGGCCACCAGCACATCGGCGCCGGCGGCAATCACCTGCGGCGCGGTGCGGGCGTTGACCCCGCCATCGACCTCAAGCTCGATCGCCCGGCCGCTGTCGTCGATCATCCGGCGCAGCCGCGCAATCTTGCCAAGCTGGCTGTCGATGAAGCTTTGCCCGCCGAAACCGGGATTGACGCTCATCACCAGGATCAGGTCAATGTCGCCCATCAGATATTCGACCGCCTCGACCGGCGTTGCCGGGTTCAGCACGATGCCGGCACTCTTGCCCAGCGACTTGATCAGCTGGACCGTGCGGTGCGGGTGCGGGCCAGCCTCCGGGTGGAAGCTGATGATGTCAGCGCCGGCCTCGGCAAAGGCTTCGATGAAGGAATCGACCGGCGAGATCATCAGATGCACGTCGAAGGGCAGCGGGCTGTGCGGGCGCAGCGCCTTCACCACCAGCGGGCCGATGGTGAGGTTCGGCACGAAATGCCCGTCCATCACATCGACATGCACATAGTCGGCGCCAGCCTCCGTCAGCGCGCGCACTTCCTCGCCCAGCCGGGCGAAATCGGCCGATAGGATGGAGGGGGCAATCTTCACGGGTCGAGACATGCTGCGTTCCTTATCCCTTTAACCAAGACGCCGCAAGCGCGCGGCATAGAATCCATCAACTCCGCCCTCATCCGCAAGATGGCAGGGCAGGGTGCGCACATCGCCGTCCGGGGTCATGCACTCGGCCCAGCCGCCGATCTCGGCCGGATCGACCGGGACCCGCTCCCACGCGCCCGCAGCGCGGTCGAGAAGGGCGGCGATGCGCTCCTCCCCCTCCGCCGGCAGCAGCGAGCAGGTGGCATAGACCAGCAGCCCGCCCGGTTTTACGAGATGGGCGGCATGATCCAGCAGCCGGTCCTGCAGGGCGGCCAGCTTGGTGACATCGGCGGGCGTCTTGCCCAGCGCCACATCGGGATGGCGGCGGATCGTGCCGGTGGCGCTGCACGGTGCGTCCAGCAGCAGCGCGTCGGCAGGGTCGGCGGGCATCCATGCCGTGCCATCGGCTGCCTGGGTCGCGGCAGCAAGGCCGAGGCGCTGCAGATTGCGCGACAGCCTTTCCAGCCGTTTCACCGAACGGTCAATGGCGGTGACCCGGGCGCCGGCGGCGGCCAGCTGCGACGTCTTGCCGCCGGGCGCGGCGCACAGATCGATCACATCCTTGCCGGCAACATCCCCCAGCAGCCGGGCCGGCAGGGCGGCGGCGGCGTCCTGCACCCACCAGGCGCCCTCTTCATAGCCGGGAAGATCGGCGATGGCACCGCCGAAGCCACGGCGGATGGTGCCGGTCGGCAGCAGGGTGCCCTCCAGCCGTTCGGCCCAGAGTGCGGCGTCTGCCTTCACGCTGATGTCGAGCGGTGGCTCGGTCATGTTGGCGGCGGCGATGGCGCGGGCGGTCACTTCGCCATATGCGCCGACGAGAGCATGCCACAGCCAGTCCGGCATGTTCAGCCATGCGGCATCCTGATCGTCCAGCAGAGCCTTGCCCTCGCGGTCCAGCCGGCGCAGCACCGCGTTCGCCAGCCCCTTGAAGCCGGCATGGCGGGTCTTTGCCAGCAGCGAGACGGCGGAATCGATGGCGGCATGGGCTGGCACATCGAGAAACAGCAATTGCGTGACGCCCAGCCGCAGGGCGTGGCGCACCGGCTGGGCCGAGGCCGGCAGCGGCTTTTCCAGGCAATGCGCGATGAGGGCGTCGGTCTGGCCCAGCCGCTTCAGCGCCGTGCTGGCGATCAGCCGGGCGAAGCCCCGGTCGCGGGCTGACAATCCGTTGCCCGCCGCCTCGTCGAACGCTTCCTCCAGCGGCCGGTTGCGGTCCAGAACGGCGGATAGCGTGGCCAGGGCCACGGCGCGGTCTGCATAGGAACGGGGCATGGCCTGCTTCAGTAATGTCCGGTTTCGCCGGCGGGATTGCCGAGAGGCGGAAAATCGGTCATTCCGCTGGTCTGGCGATGATGGTCGAGCGCCCAGTGCACGCTGGGGAAGGCGATTTCCTGCCAGGGGATATCCTCCCAGCGGAACAGCGCCACTTCCTGCGATTCCTCACCCGCCGCGACCTCGGGCGACAGCAGCCGGGCGCGGTAGATCAGCTGCACCTGGCTGATGCGGGGAATGTTATAGACCGCCAGCAGCCGGTCGATTTCGATGCGCGCGGTTGCCTCCTCGAAGGCTTCGCGGGCGGCGCCGGCTTCCGTCGATTCGTTCAGTTCCAGATAGCCGGCCGGCAGCGTCCAATAGCCGATGCGCGGCGCAATGGCGCGGCGGCACAGCAGGATGCGGTCCTCATGCAGGCACACGGCACCGACCACGATCTTCGGATTGTCGTAATGGATGAAGCCGCAATCGTCGCAGATCAGCCTTGGCCGGTTGTCGCCCTCGGGCACGCGCCGGTTCACAGGCCCCTTGTTGAGGGCGGAATCCAGGGGCGTTTCGCCGGTCCGGGCATCGGGCCTGTCTGAGGGGTCGCGCGACATGCGCCTAGATTTGGCGGGCTTTGACGGCGGCGGCAAGCAGAAATACCGGCCCTGTGCGCTGGGAGGCTATCGGGAGGCAGGCATGAAAAAGGCCGGCAAAGGCCGGCCCTTGAGGCATAGGGGAGATTTAGCTCAGACGGTGATGTCGAGCTGGCTGCCGCGGCCTTCCGCATTCGCCTGGCTGGCCTGCTGGGCATTTCGGGCATCGAACAGGCGACCGCCATTGCGCTGCTCGTTCTCGCGGGCGCGCTCATCCTGACGCTGCCGCTCGACGACCTGACGGTTGCTGCTAACCGCCTCCGGCGTCACCTGCACGGGCTCGCCACGAATTTCCGCAGGGCGCGGGGCCGCTACAGTCGTGGTGGGCGTCGGTGCGACAGTCGGGGTAAACGGTTGCAACATTACAAATACTCCTACGCCCATAAGATAGTCCTGATGCGGGGCAAATACAAGGTCCGGCCGGGCTTGCCGGAAAGCCAGATCTGGAATCCCCGGGAACAGGGCATTGTCGGACCCTGCCAACACCCCACATAAAGGCGTGCGACGGCGGGCCGCATGGATTTTGTGGGCCCGCTGCTTCTATAAGAAGAGCTTGCAATTAACCTTCCGGTTCTTTTCCGACCGTTGCGAAAGACTGCCCGATGTCTTCCACCCTTCTGCGCCGCGCCCTGCTGATCTTCATCGCTGGCGCTCTCGTGCTGCTGGTCGCCCTGGCGGGCCGCGTCTACATGATGATGCAGCAGGATGCGCCGCAGGGCACGGCGGCGCTGATCGGCGGGCCGTTCGAGCTGGTCGATCAGGACGGCAAGCCGCGCCGCGACAGCGACTTCCGGGGTCAGTACATGCTGGTCAACTTCGGCTACACCTACTGTCCGGATGTCTGTCCGCTGGGGTTGCAGGTGATGGCGCAGGCCATGGACATGCTGCCGGAAGAAAAGGCGCAGAAGCTGACGCCGATCTTCATCACCGTCGATCCGGCGCGCGATACGGTGGAGCAGATGAAGAACTATGTCGGGTTCTTCCATCCGCGCATGGTCGGCCTCACCGGCACGCCGGAGCAGGTGGCCACCGCCGCCAAGGCCTACCGGGTCTATTACAAGAAGGTGGAGAGCGAGAGCGCCGCCGACTATCTGATGGACCACAGTGCCATCATCTATCTGATGGGTCCGGACGGTAAGTATCTTGCGAATTTCACACATGAGACTCCGCCGGAACGGATGGCAGAGACCCTAAACAAGATGCTATAAGGCGCGCGGCAGCGCCGCCGCTTGATTCGCGGCGCCTTTCCTTCATAGAGTCGTGAAAGCGCTTACAACATTCTTCAGGAGACCCCGAAATGAGCACCCTGACCGGCCCGGCGGGCGTTGTCGCCGCCAGCCTTACCGCCTTCAAGCCCGATCTTTCCATCGATACGGAGCGCACCCTCGCGCACGCCAAGTGGCTGCTGGCCAATGGCTGTGACGGCGTGCTGATCTTCGGCACCACCGGCGAGGCGAACTCGCTGTCCGTCGCCGAGCGGCTGGAGGTCATCGAGGCGATCGGCAAGTCCGACCTGCCGAAGGACAAGCTGATGATCGGCACCGGCTGCTGCGCCATCCCGGACACGGTCGCTCTGTCGAAGGCTGCTCTCGCGGCCGGCGTGGTGCGCCTGCTGATGCTGCCGCCCTTCTACTACAAGAACCAGTCCGAGGACGGGCTGTATGCCGCCTTCGCCACCGCCATCGACCGGATCAACGATCCGCGGATGAAGATCTTCCTGTACCACTTCCCGCAGATGTCGGGCGTGCCGATCCCGGATGCCGTCACCGCGAAGCTGATCAAGAACTACCCCGGCATCGTGGTCGGCATGAAGGACAGCTCCGGCGATTTCGAGCATATGAAGAAGATGCTGACCGAGCATCCCGGCTTCGAGCTGTATTCCGGCACCGAGAAGTATCTGCTGGATGTGCTGCGCCTGGGCTCGCCCGGCACGATTTCGGCCACGGTGAACGTGACCTGCGCACAGGCGGCGAAGGTGTTCGCCAATTGGAAGAGCGCCGATGCCGATGCCCTGCAGGCCGAGATGACCGCCCAGCGTGTCGCCATGGAAAGCGCGCCGGCGGCCAGCGCCATGAAGGAGATGATCGCCCGGCAGACCGGCGATGCCGCTTGGCGCCCGGTGCGTCCGCCCTTCGTCGCGATCTCCGACGAGCGCTATGCCGCCCTGGAGGAGAAGCTGGCCCAGACCCAGTTCCGCTTCCCTGGCACCCAGGCCAAAGCTGCCGAGTAAGCCTTCGGCGCATGCAATAAGAAAAGCCCCGCTCCGAGGAGCGGGGCTTTTTCATGTGATGGCAGGTCCGGTCAGGCGGCGCGCGGGGCTTCCCACTCGGCCAGCTTCTTCAGATCGGCAAGGCCGGTCTCGAACGCCCCGCCCACCATCTTCTCGGAATTGCACACCAGGCTGAAGGCCTTGCCGGCGTAGTTCATCGGGCCTTCCATCGCCCAGGTGAGCTTTGTCCCGCCCTGTGCCGGCTCCAGCGTGAAGATGACGCGGTTGCTGGCCTTCATCGGGCGGCTCATTTCCAGGGCAAGGGCGATATGGCTGTGCGGCACGCTTTCGACGATGCGGATACTGCCGGTGCCGCATTGCCGGTTGCCATCCCAGGCGAGGGTCGCGCCAACCCCCTGGTCGGGGCCGGTGAAGACGCGCTTCATGTTCGGGTCCGTACGCTCGAAGGGCGACCAGTCGACGCCGCGCCGTGGGTTGTTCAGGATGGCGAAGACGGTCTCCGGCGGTGCGTCGATCCGCGTCGACCGGGCGATGCGGAAATGGTCCGGCCGCCGCGCCACGACCAGCGCCAGCAGGGCAATAGCTGCCAGAACGGCAATCGTTACGATCCAGAAAAGAGTCATCTCAGCCTCCAAGTCTTAAAAGTTGATATCAACTTAAAAGGAGGCTGTCAAAGTCGTAATCTTGGGAACCTCTAGCGATGCGCCATCACGATTCCGGCGACGATGGCGGCAAGGCCGGCCAGCAGCGACAGGGTCAGCGGTTCGTCGAGGAGCAGGACCCCCAGCAACGCCGCCGTCGGCGGGCTGAGCGCCAGGAACACGGCAACGCGGCTGGCTGGGGCATGGCGCAGTGCCCAGAGCCAGAGGAAGAAGAACACGCCGCTGCTGAGCCCGATGAAAAGGACAGCAAGGGCTGCGGTCATATCGATGGCGGTTAGGGGTGTGGCCCCCTGCTCCCACCAGGCCGGCAGCAGCAGCGACAGGACGGCTGCCGCCATCGCCAGCGCCCCGACCCGCACCACCGGATAACGGGCAAGGTAGGGGCGGTACAGCACGGAACATATGGCGCCGGTGACCGCACTGCCCAGCACGGCCAGCGCGCCGAGCCAGTCCCTCCCTTCTCCGGTCGGCGCGGCCAGTGTCTCACCCAGCGCCAGCCCGACGCCGATGAGTGTCAGCATCACGCCCAGACCCTTGGCGCCGCTCAGCTTTTCCTGCCCGATCAAGGCGGCCAGCAACAGCGTCAGCAAAGGCATGCTGGCAAAGACCAGGGCGGCGCGGGCGGCGGTGGTGTATTGCAGGCCGATATTCAGCAATGCCACCAGCAGCGCGAACTGGCCTATGCCCAGCAGAACGATGGCCAGCAGGTCGCGGGGCGCAAAGCGTGTCCGTGGCGCCAGCAGGGCAGGGGCCAGCAGGACCGCTAGCCCCAGCGCATAGCGCAGCAGCGTCAGCGTTGCCGGGCCTGTCTGCTCCACCGCATAGCGGCTGGCGACCAGGGTGGCGCCGACCTGGATGCCAGTGCCGGCGGCGGCCAGCCCGGCCAGCCGCGCAGTTCGCCGGTCGATTGCCGGCGCGCCTGTCACAAATCGCGCTCCCAGGTTTCGCCCACCAGATCCTTGCCGAAGCTGTGGTGCGGCTCGGAGGCGACCAGACGGAAGCCAGCTTTCACGTAGATGTGCCGGGCGGCATGCAGCACATCATTGGTCCACAGGATCATCCGGCGATAGCCGGCCTGGCGGGCGAAGCGCAGGCATTCCTCCACCAGCCGGGCGCCGATGCCGAGCCCGCGGGCCTTGGGATCGACGATCACAAGCCGCAGCTTCGCGGTCTCCGTATCCTGCCGGACCACGAACGCCGATCCGACGCGCTCCCCGGCGATCTCGGCCATCCAGCAGCAATCGCCTGCCGGATCAAAGTTGCGCAGGAACGTCGCCGCCACCTCGGCCACCAGAGCCTCGAAGCTGATGTCCCAGCCATATTCCTCGGCATAGAGTTCGGCATGGCGCTGGATCACCCAGCCGATATCGCCCGGCCGATGCGGCCGCAGGAGATAGGCGGGGGGCTGCAGGGCCTCACCGGACAACAGGGTCTCAGCCGTTTCCAGCGATGACACCAGCCTTTGCCGCGCGGCTTCCGGCAGCGTGTCGAGGAGATCGCCGATCTCGTCATGACTGCGCGCATTCAGCTGCGCGAAGGCAGTCTGCCCCTCCTCGGTCAGGGACAACAACGTGCGGCGGGCATCCTCCGGCGACGGGCGCCGCGCAAGGATGCCCTTATCCTCCAGCCCCTTCAGGACGCGGCTCATATAGCCGGCGTCGAGGCCGAGATCGGCACCAAGATCGCTGGCGGTCAGCGGCGAACGCTGCGCCAGCTCATAGATGATTCGGCCTTCGGTCAGGGAATAGGGACTGCCGAGCAGCCCCTCATGCAGCACGCCGATACGCCGGGTATAGAAGCGGCTGAAGCGGCGGATCGCCGCGATGCGCTGTTCACGAATAGTCTCTTCCATGCCCGACCCTCCTGATCAGAAGGATCGAGCATGATTTATTTATTTGCCTATAGCAACCAATCCGCTGCTGATAGCAGGGATCAGTTCAGCCGCTTCTCGCTTTCCTTGTCGAACAGATGCAGCTCATTGTCCGCCGGGCGCAGGTGCAGCGTGTCGCCGGCCCGGAACTGCGCCACGCCGGGCAGGCGGGCGGTCAGATGCGCCTCGGTGCCCTGGATCGTGCCATAGACCAGCGTGTCGGCACCCAGCATCTCGACCAGATCGACCGCGACTTCCAGCGTGCCCGGGGCGGCTTCGGCCTGCTGCTGGAGATGTTCCGGGCGGATGCCCAGCACCACCGGCTTGCCATCGGCAGCACCGCGGACCCCGCCATTCAGCGGCAGCATCACGCCGCCCAGATCGGCGGTGCGGCCACCATCGGACAGGGTGGCCGGCAGGAAATTCATCGAGGGCGAGCCGATGAAGCCGGCGACAAACATGGTGGCCGGCTTCTCATAGACCTCCAGCGGCGTGCCGATCTGCTCGGCGACACCCAGATTCATGACCACCAGCCGGTCGGCCATGGTCATCGCCTCGACCTGGTCGTGGGTGACGTAGATCGAGGTGGTGCCGAGGCGCCGCTGCAGCCGCTTGATCTCCACGCGCATCTGCACGCGCAGCTTGGCGTCGAGGTTGGACAGCGGCTCGTCGAACAGGAACACGGCCGGCTCGCGCACGATGGCGCGGCCCATGGCGACGCGCTGGCGCTGGCCGCCGGACAGCTGGCGGGGATAGCGCTCCAGCAGCTGGCCGATCTGCAGCAGGCTGGCGGCATCCTGCACCCGCTTTTCGATCTCGGCCTTCGGCAGGCCCTTGATCTTCAGCCCATAGGCCATGTTGGCATAGACCGTCATGTGCGGGTACAGCGCGTAGTTCTGGAACACCATCGCGATGTCGCGGTCCTTCGGCTCCAGCTGGTTCACCACCCGGTCGGCGATCGAGATGTCGCCACCGGTGATTTCCTCCAGCCCGGCCACCATGCGCAGCAGGGTGGACTTGCCGCAGCCCGACGGGCCGACCAGCACGATGAACTCGCCATCGGATATATCCATGTCGATCCCGTGGATCACCTGGGTATCGCCGTATTTCTTGAAGACGTTCTTCAGATGGACGTCAGCCATCGGTGTTGACCCTTCCAAGCCTTACTTTTCGGTTTCGACCAGGCCTTTGATGAACAGGCGCTGCATGAAGACGACAATGGCGACAGGCGGCAGCATGGCCAGCATGGCGGTCGCCATGACGGCCGGCCAGTCGGTGAAATCGTCCACGCCGATCATGTGGCTGATGCCCATGACGATGGTGTTCATGTCCTTGTCGGTGGTGATGAGCAACGGCCAGAGATACTGGTTCCAGCCATAGATGAAGAGGATGACGAACAGGGCGGCGATGTTGGTGCGCGACAGCGGCAGCACCACGTCGCGAAAGAAGCGCATCGGCCCGGCGCCGTCGATGCGCGCGGCTTCCAGCAGCTCGTCCGGGATCGTCATGAAGAACTGCCGGAACAGGAAGGTCGCGGTCGCCGACGCGATCAGCGGAATGGTGAGGCCGCCATAGGAATTCAGCAGCCCCAGATCGGCCACCACCTCGAAGGTGGGCAGGATGCGCACCTCCACCGGCAGCATCAGCGTGATGAAGATCGTCCAGAAGCACAGCATCCGGAACGGGAAGCGGAAATAGACGATGGCGAAGGCCGAGGTCAGCGAGATCGCGATTTTGCCGATGGCGATGACCAGCGCCATGATCAGGCTGTTCAGCATCATCTGCCCGACCGGCACCACCTTGCTCGACCCCTCGAACAGGGCGCGCGTGTAATTGTCGATCAGATGCGGCCCTGGCACCAGCGGCAGGGGCGGCTGCAGGATCTCGCCCTGCGTCACCGTGGAGGCGACGAAGGTCACGTAGAGCGGAAAGGCGACGATAGCGATTCCGCTCAGCAGGATGATGTGGCTGAGGATCGTCAGTCCGGGGCGGCGTTCGATCATGGCGCGTTCCTCAGTAATGCACGCGGCGTTCGATATAGCGGAACTGCACGACGGTCAGCGTGATGACGATCGCCATCAGGATGACCGACTGCGCCGCCGAACCGCCGAGGTCGAGGCTGACGAAACCGTCCGAGAACACCTTGTACACCAGCGTCTCGGTCGCCTTGCCGGGACCGCCCTTGGTGACGGCATGGATGATGCCGAAGGTGTCGAAGAAGGCATAGACGATGTTAACGACCAGCAGGAAGAAGGTGGTCGGGGACAGCAGCGGGAACACGATGGTCCAGAACCGCCGCGACGGGCCGGCGCCATCAATGGCAGCCGCCTCAATCAGCGATTTCGGAATTGCCTGCAGCCCGGCCAGGAAGAACAGGAAATTGTAGCTGATCTGCTTCCAGGCGGCGGCGAACACAATCAGCGTCATGGCCTGGTTGCCGTTCAGCACATGGTTCCAGTTATAGCCCATCTGCTTCAGCCAGAAGGCGACGAGGCCGGTCGACGGGTTGAACATGAACAGCCACAGCACGCCGACGATGGCCGGGGCCACGGCATAGGGCCAGATCAGCAGGGTGCGGTAAGCGTCGGTGCCCTTGATGACGCGGTCGGCCATGACGGCCAGCACCAGCGCCATGCCGAGCGACAGCGCCGTCACCGAGATGCTGAACACGGCCGTGGTCTTGAAGGAGGAGAAATACAGCGGATCGCTCAGCAGGTTCTCGAAATTCTCGAACCAGACGAACTCGCTCGACAGGCCGAATGCGTCCTCGATGAGGAAGGACTGGTACAGCGCCTGGCTTGCCGGCCAGAGGAAGAACACAGCCGTGATCACCAGCTGGGGAAAGACCAGGGCCAGCGGCAGCAGGCGCTGGCGGAAGACGACGCGTTTTTCCATCGGGGCGGTCTGTTCTGCAGAAAAGGGCGAGGTTTGTGGCTTGGTAACGACTCAGGCGGCGCATCGCAAGGATGCGCCGCCCTCTGTCGTCGTCTTGAGCCGTCAGCGGGTTACTTGTTGGCCCGCTCGAAGCGGCGCAGCAGCTCGTTGCCACGGGCAACCGCATTGTCCAGAGCCGCCTTGGCGGTCTTCTGGCCGGACCACACGCCTTCCAGCTCCTCGTCGATGATGGTGCGAATCTGGTCGAAGCTGCCCAGGCGCAGGCCCTTGGAGTTATCGGTCGGGGCCTTGCCGGTCATCTGCTTGATGGCGATGTCGGTGCCCGGGTTCTTCTCGTAGAAGCCCTGGCTCTTGGTCAGCTCATAGGCGGCGTAGGTGATCGGCAGATAGCCGGTATTCTGGTGCCACTCGGCCTGCACTTCCGGCGAGGACAGGAAGTTCAGGAAGTTGGCCACACCCTTGTATTCCGCCGGGGAATGGCCGGTCATCACCCACACCGACGCGCCGCCGATGATGGTGTTGTAAGGCGCGCCCTCGACTTCGGCGTGGTAGGGCAGGTTGCTGATCGCGAAGTCGAACTTGGCTTCCTTCTTCACGCCTGCATAGCCGGCCGAGCTTTCAAACATCATGCCGCATTCGCCGCTGCGGAAGCGGGCGGCAGCCTCGTTGCGGCGGCCACCGTAGAAGAACTTGCCTTCCTTCGCCCAGGTACCCAGCATGTCGATGTGCTTCACCTGCACCGGGCCGTTGAAGGTCAGCTCGGCATCCATGCCCAGCATGCCGTTCGCCTTGGTGGCGAAGGGCTGGTTGTGATAGGCGCTGAGGTTCTCCAGCTGGGTCCAGGACTGCCAGGAGACGGTCATCGGACACTCGACGCCGGCGGCCTTCAGCTTGTCCACGGCGGCAGCGACCTCGGCCCAGGTCTTGGGCAGGGTGGCGGTGTCGATACCGGCCTTCTTGTACAGGTCCTTGTTCACATACATGACCGGGGTGGAGCTGTTGTACGGGAACGACAGCATCTTCCCGTCCAGCGTGCTGTAGTAGCCGGTCACGGCCGACAGATAGTTCTTCGGGTCGAACGGGAAGCCATTCTCGTTCATCACCTCATAGACCGGCTTCACCGCGCCCTTGGCGGCCATCATGCTGGCGGTGCCGACCTCGTACACCTGCAGCAGGTGCGGCTGCTGCTTGGCGCGGAACGCGGCGACGCCGGCGTTCAGGGTTTCGGAGTAGTTGCCCTTGTTGGTGGCAACGACCTTGAATTCGCTCTGCGAGGCGTTGAACTTGTCAACCTGGGCCTGCAGCAGCTCGCCCAAGCGGCCGCCCATGGCGTGCCACCACTGGATTTCGGTCTGCGCATGGGCAGCGCTGGCGCCGGTGAGCGCGGTGGCGAGAACGCCAGCAGCGAGTGTAAACTTGCGGATGATCATTTCAGGTCCCCCCTTTATGGGCTGATCAGCGGTACGCTGGAGCCCTCTTGTAGGCTGAACTCATTATGCTCTCGCGACAAATTTGTGAAGCTTTTATTACAGCCGTGTGAGCGTCGGAGACTCTATTTCGACCGCGGATAAGGCCGCAAGCTTCGGGTAGTGAAGCCTTTCCCGAAGGGTGAGACTGGTGCCTGTGAAGCGGGATGACGAGGAGAAGATCATGCGGGCCCAGCGACAGGAAGCGGCGCCACAGAGGGCGGTCATGCAGCCGGCGGATGAAGAGGCACGCTGGCTGCAAGTTCTGGCACGCGATAGCGATGCCGATGGCCATTTCGTCTATGCGGTGAGCTCGACGGGGATCTATTGCCGGCCAAGCTGCCCCAGCCGCAAGCCCAAGCGCGAGAATATCGGCTTCTATGAATTGCCTGAAGCCGCCGAACAGGCGGGGTTCCGTGCCTGCAAGCGCTGCCGGCCGGAACAGGCTGCCCTTGCCGATCCGCGCATGGTGGCGGTACGCCGCGCCTGCCGGGAGATCGAGCGCACGGAACAGCCGGCACCCGATCTGGAGACGCTCGCAGCGGGTGCGGGCCTCAGCCCGTTCCATTTTCAGCGCCTGTTCAAGCAGCTGGTCGGGGTAACGCCGAAACAATATGCCGAAGCGCGCAGGCAGGCGCGGCTGCGCCACCATCTGCGCAAAGGCGAGGATGTGGCCAGCGCCCTCTATGGTGCCGGCTATGGCTCCAGCAGCCGTCTTTATGAGAAGGCGGGGGATTATCTCGGCATGACGCCGGCAGTCTATCGCAAGGGCGGCGAGGGCATGGCGCTGGGCTATGCGATGGCGGAGACAGCGTTCGGCCTACTCTATGTCGGCGCGACGGAGCGCGGGCTGTGTGCGGTCGGCCTCGCTGATGATGCGAATGAGGCGCTGGCCGATCTTGCCGCCGAATTCCCTAAGGCTGCGCGGGTACCGGATCAGCAGGGGCTGGCGCCGGCGCTGGCGGCGATCCTTGCGCATCTGGACGGGCGCAGCCCGCATCTCGACCTGCCGCTCGACATCCGCGCGACCGCTTTCCAGCATCAGGTGTGGGAGGCGCTGCGCGCCATTCCGCGCGGCGAAACGCGCAGCTACAGCGAGATTGCGGCTGCACTCGGTCGGCCGGCGGCGGTGCGCGCAGTGGCGCGGGCCTGTGCCACTAATCCGGCGGCGCTGGTCATCCCCTGCCATCGGGCGGTGCGCCAGGACGGGTCACTGGCCGGTTATCGCTGGGGCATCGATCGCAAGCGCCGTCTGCTGGCGCAGGAGCGGAAGGTTTGACGCTGGATCAATTTTCTCTGATAATGTACTGAAATTCATGTTTATATTAACGGACTGTTAAACCAAAAGCTTAAAACTGGCGATTTTGAAGGCCTTCGCACTATCGGAGACGCAAGATCGAAGCCGATCCGGGTAATCGGGGGCATCGATTCCAAGTGGCGATAAGCTAATTGGCATATATCTCTAAAGCATGATAATGGTTGGCCGAGGATAAGGCGTTCGGGGCTCCATGGCGGGAAAGCGGACAGCAGCACGGGCGAAAGCCGACACGCAGCGCCGTCGCACGAAAGGCGGCAATACAACGCCTCGATACGGAATAGCTCGATTTTTACTAAAATGGTCTTTTGTTTCCCTGGTCTGGCTCTCCATGCTGTTTGCCGGGGTGATGGGATACTTCGCCTATCAGCTGCCTGATATTTCCACCCTCAGCGAACAGGCGCGCCGGCCCAGTGTGCAGCTGCTCTCGGCCGATGGCGCTGCCTTTGCCAGCTTCGGCGAGGTCTATGGCGAAACCCTGCCGGTCAAGCAGATGTCGCCGCACCTGCCGCGTGCCGTCATCGCCATTGAGGACCGGCGTTTCTACGATCATTTCGGTGTCGATCTGATCGGCCTTGCCCGCGCCAGTGTCGCCAATTTCCGCGAGGGCCGCGTGGTTCAGGGGGGCAGCACCATTACCCAGCAGCTTGCCAAGAACCTGTTCCTCACCTCCGAACGCAGCCTTGAGCGCAAGATCAAGGAAGTGATGCTGGCGCTCTGGCTGGAGCGGAAGTTCAGCAAGGATGAAATCCTCGGCATCTATCTGAACCGGGTCTATTTCGGCGCCGGCACTTATGGCGTGGATGCCGCATCCCGGCGGTATTTCGGGCGCAGCGCGCGCGACCTCGATCTCTACCAGTCGGCAATGCTGGCCGGCCTGCTGAAGGCGCCCTCGCGCTACAACCCGTCCCGCGACAAGGCGCAGGCCGATGGCCGCGCCCGGCAGGTGCTGGCCAGCATGGTGGATGCTGGCCTGGCCGATTCGGCGGCCGCCGCCCGCGCGGCAAAGCAGGGCACGGCCATCGCCGTCGGCGCGCGGGGCGGCGATGGCGCGCGCTACTTCGCCGATTGGGTGCTAGATCGCGCCATGGGCTATCTCGGCCATATCGACCGCGACATCATCATCGTCACCACGCTGGAACCGGCCTTGCAGCGCGCCGCGGAAGAGACGCTCGACAGCGCGCTGGCGCGGGACGGCAAGGCCGCCAAGGCCGGGCAGGCGGCGCTGGTCGCGCTCGACCTCGATGGCGGGGTGCGGGCGATGGTCGGCGGGCGCGATTACGGCCAGTCGCAGTTCAACCGGGCAACCCAGGCGCAGCGCCAGCCCGGCTCCGCCTTCAAGCCCATCGTCTATCTGGCGGCCTTGCAGGCCGGCTGGGAACCGACGGACAGCATTGAGGACCAGCCGATCCGCATCGGTGACTGGAGTCCGGCTAATTTCGACGGTCGCCATCATGGCACGGTGACGCTGGCCGATGCCTTCGCGCAATCCTCGAACGTCGCGACCGTTCGGCTTGCCGAGCGTGTCGGCCGGTCGCGGGTGATCCAGACCGCGCGCCGCCTCGGCCTGTCGGGGGAACTGGCCAACCACCCCAGCCTGCCGCTGGGTGTCAACGAAGTCAGCCTGCTGGAGCTGACCGGCGCCTATGGCCCCTTTGCCAATGGCGGGCAGGGCGTCATCCCCTATGGCATCCGGGAAATCCGCGATGCCGACGGGCTGGTGCTGTTCCGCCACAATGGCTCAGGCATCGGCCCGGTCATGTCCCCTGCCGAGGCGGCCGCCATGACCGACATGATGGTCGGTGTAATCTCCCGGGGCACCGGCCGTGCGGCGCAGCTCAGCCGGCCCGCGGCGGGCAAGACCGGCACCAGCCAGGATTATCGCGATGCCTGGTTCGTGGGCTATTCCAGCGATCTCATCACCGGCATCTGGATGGGCAATGACAATGCTGCGCCGATGAACAAGGTCACCGGCGGCGGCCTGCCGGCAAAGGCCTGGCAGGCTTTCATGGAGCGCAGCCATCAGGGGCTGCCGCCCAGCCCGCTGTTCGCCCATGCGCTGATGCGTATCCAGCAGGCCTCCGTCGAGCCGTCGCGGCCGGCGCTGGCAACGACCGGTGTCGCGCCGGGCAACCGCGTGGATGGCCTGTCCGGTGCGCGGGATTAGGGGTGTGTTGGACTCGCGACGGCCTGCGAGACAGGCATGAGCGGCCTCAGCCAGATCGGCCAGATCGATTACACCGTCATCTACGCGCGTGATTTCGATGCGATGCGGCGCTTCTACGAAGAGGTAATGGGCTTCCCGCTCACGCGGACGCTCAGCGCGCGCTGGCTCGAATACAAGATTGGGCCGACCATTCTGGCGCTGACCACATATGGCGGGCGGTTCGATGACCCGCAATTGCCACCGGGTGCGCTATCCGTGCAGTTGGCGTTCCGTGTTCCGCCAGAGGCGGTTGCGGTCTGCGCCGAGGAATTGCAGGCCAAGGGCGTGGCGCTCGAATCTCCGGTGACCGATCAGCCCTTCGGTCACCGGACAGTTTTCTTTAGGGACCCCGACGGCAATATCCTCGAAATCTATGCGGAAATCTGAGTCGCACGGCGCCCGGAATTAGCGTTTCCGCCTAGCGCTTCCTGGGCAATACCAGAAACCGGAAGCTGAGCAGCGCCAGGATGGTCATGGCGGCGATGCTGGCCGTCATCGGGATGGCGGTGCCGTCATGCCAGTGACCGACACCGATGCCGACGATTGCGGCCATGCCCATCTGCAGGAAACCCATCAGCGCCGAGGCGGCGCCGGCCATCTGCGGATAGGGGCCGATGGCGCCGGCCATCGCGTTCGGCATGATGAGGCCGATTCCGGCCATGACCAGCGCGAACGGGCCAACAATGCCGGTTACGCTGGGCAGGCCCGCCAGCACCAGCCCGGCCATGAAGGTTCCCGCCAGCGCGGCCAGCGTAGCGCCCAGCAGGATCAGCCGGTCGCCGCCCAGGCGCAGTGTCAGCCGCCCGGCAGCCAGCGCGCCGCTCATGAAGCCCAGCACCACGGCGGCGAAGCAGAAGCCGAAATATTCTTCCGGCACAGCCAGCACCCCGATCAGCACGAAGGAGGAGCCGGAGATGAAGCTGAAGATGGTGGAATAGGAAAAGGCGACGGTCAGCACATAGCCGAGATAGGTGTGGTCGCGCAGTAGCAGCCGGTAATTGCCGATCAGGATGGCGGGGTCGAGCGCCCGGGGGTTGCGCTGCGCATTCGTCTCCGCCAGCAGGAGCAGCAGCCCCGCCAGGACCGTGCCGCCAAAGCCCGCCAGCACCCAGAAATTCGCCTGCCAGCCGAACCAGACATGCAGGAAGCTGCCCAGGATGGGAGCAGCCGCCGGTACCAGCGCCATGGCGCTGGACATATAGGCCAGCACCTTGGCGGCGCGGGCTGGCCCATAGACATCGCGGACCACGGCCCGGGCCAGCACTGGCCCGCAGCAGGCACCGACCGCCTGCAGCCCGCGCGCGGCGATCAGCGTCTCGATGTTCCAGGCCAGCGCGCACAGGATGGAGGCCAGGAAATACAGCGCCATGCCGCCCAGCATGACCGGGCGCCGGCCGAACCGGTCGGACAGGGGACCATAGATCAGCTGCGCCACGGCGAAGCCGACCATAAAGACGCTGAGCGTCAGCTGCACGCTGGCCACGTCGGTCGAGAAGACCCGCGTCATGGTCGGCAGCGAGGCCAGATACATGTCGGTGGAGATCGGCCCCAGCGCGACGCAGGCGGTCAGCAGGACAGCGACCGGCAGGCTGTCCGCCCTTGGCTTCTCAGCCATAGCGATGCAGCCGGGGACCGTGCGCCTTCAGCCAGCGCTGGGCGCGCTGCCGGTCCACCTGCAGCTGGTCCACCAGCCGCCAGAACCGCACAGAATGGTTCATCTCCACCAGATGGGCGGCCTCGTGTGCGACCACATAGTCGATCACGAAGTCGGGGGCCAGGATCAGCCGCCAGCAGAAGGACAGGTCGCCCTTCGAGGAACAGCTGCCCCAGCGGCTGCGCGTGTCGCGCACGGTCACCCGACCGATCGGCCGGCCCAGCCGGGCGGCATAGAGACGGGAGCGGGCGGCAAGCTCGCGCCGTGCCTCTGCCTTCAGCCAGTCGGTCAGCCGGCGGGGCAGATGCTCTTCCGGCCCTGCAATGTGGAGTTCCGGCCCGTCCGCCGGCGTCTCCAGCCAGACGACGCCGCGCCGGCCCATCCTGTCGCCGGTCGCGCGATGGCGGATCCGATGCTCGACGCCGCGATAGGGAACGCTGGCACCGGGCGCGAAAGCCAGCTTTTCCGGCACCTTGGCCAGCCGGCTTTCCAGCCAGCCTGTATGCGCTTTCAGGAAGGCCTGCGCCTCCGCCTCGCGCACGCCGGGCGGCAGCACCAGCGTGACCTTGCCGGTCTGGTCGAGGCGCAGGATCAGCCGTTGGGCGCGGGCGCTGCGGCGGACGGTGACGGACACTGTGCGGTCCCGCCCGACGGACAGCTGCATCGCGCCGGCCCCGCTCATTGCAGGCGTACAGCCTCTGGTCGCGCACCGCGCACCAGCGCCAGATAGCTGGCGAAGGTCAGCAGGGCGGACAGGGCGAAGACAAGCGGCATGGGCATATCATGCACGGACTGCAGCAGGCCGACCAGCACCGACATCACCATTGCCATCGCCATCTGCAGGAAGCCCATCAGCGCCGAGGCGACGCCGGCCATGGCGGGAAACGGGCCGATGGCGCCGGCCATGGCGTTCGGGATCAGCATGCCCATGCCGGTCAGCATCACCATCATCGGCCCGATCAGGGTATAGGCCGTGACGAATCCGGCCAGCGAGAAGCCGATCATCGCTCCGCCGGACAGCAGCACGACAAGCGCGCCAATCGCCACCATGCGCGGTGCCGCCACACGGCCGGAGGCCCTGTTGGCGATGGCGCTGCCGATGGCGTAGCCCAGCACGTTGAAGATCGACAGCACGCCGAACAGGTCGGGCCGGATTCCCAGCTGGTCGATCAGGATGAAGGGAGAGCCGGTCATATAGGCGAACAGGCAGCCGAAGCTGAAGGCCAGCGTCAGCGTATAGCCCATATAGAGGCGGTTGCGCAGCAGGCGCCCGAAATTACCCGCCATGACCGAGAGGTCGAGGGCACGTGGGTCGCGGGCCGCATTGGTTTCCTGCACGCCAACCAGGGTAACCAGCAGCAGCACCAGCCCCCATCCTGCCAGGAACAGGAAATTCGCCTGCCAGCCGAAGGCGACCTGCAGCACGCCGCCCAGCACCGGGCCGGCCGCCGGCGTCAGCGCCAGGGCGAGGCCAACCAGCGCCATCACCTTGGCGTAGCGCTGGCCCTCGAACAGGTCGCGGCCGATGGCGCGGCCCAGCACCTGACCGGAACAGGCACCGATGGCCTGGAACAGCCTAGCTGCGATCAGCCATTCGATGCTGGGGGCCAGCGCGCAGGCCAGGCTCGCCAGTGCGAAGATCGCCAGCCCGCCGATCACCACCGGTCGCCGCCCAAAGCGGTCGCACAGGGGGCCATAGATCAGCTGCGCCACGGCGAATCCCGCCAGAAAGACGCTCATTGTCAGCTTCACCGTGCCGGGATCGGTGGCGAAGACGGCGGCAAGCGACGGCATGGACGGCAGGTAGATGCCGGTGGACATCTGCCCCATCGCGACCAGCACGGTCAGATAGGCGATGGTCCAGGCGGACTCCGGGCGGATCATGATTGGCGCACCAACTATCGGGAACCCGTGATATACGCGAATGACCGCAGCCTGTATAGTTGTCCCTATGCTTGGCGGTACCGTTCTGTGTGCATGGCGCGCAAGGAAATAGGGACATGAGCGCTTCGACGAAACACAAGCCCGATCCGCAAAAGACCATCACGGTGACACTCGATGCGGCGGCTCTGGGCCGGCTGGAAGCCGCGGGGCAAAACCCGCAGCGTCTGGCCGCGCGTGCGCTTCGTCTCGCGGCGACGCGACTGGAGCCTGCGAAAAGCTGGGAAGCAGAGAACCTGGATGCGATAGAGCGCTATAACGCGCGGATCGAACAGTCAGGTCTGTTGAACGACAGGCTTCGCCGGTTCTGATGGCTCAGTTTGACGTTCATCGCAATCTGTCCGGCGATGAACGGGTTCCATTTCTGCTCGACGTGCAGTCGCCCGTGTTGTCTTCGTTAAAGACCCGTGTGGTTATCCCGGTCGTTCCGCTGTCGGAATATCCTGTTCCGATGAGCCGGATCAATCCTGTGGTTGAGATCGCGGGCGTTGCTTATGTTCTCGCCACCACGGAGCTTGCCGGCGCGCCGGCAACTCTCCTTGGGGAAATCGTGGCGTCACTGTCAGACAAGCGCCATGACATCGTGAACGCCATCGACTTTCTGCATCAGGGCTACTGAAGAGCTTAAACGTCCAGGTTGGCGACCTTCAGCGCGTTGGTCTGGATGAAATCGCGGCGGGGTTCCACAACATCGCCCATCAGGGTGGAGAAGATTTCCGCCGCCTCGTCGGCGTGGCTGACCTTCACCTGCAGCAGGGAGCGGACATTCGGGTCCAGCGTGGTCTCCCACAGCTGGTCGGGGTTCATCTCACCCAGACCCTTATAGCGCTGGATGGCGATGCCCTTGCGTCCGGCATCGAGGATCTTCTCGACCAGCTCGACCGGCCCGTAGATGCGGCTGCTGCCTTCCTTGGTCGTCAGGTCGGCAACCGTCTCGTAGCCCTGTGCCAGTGTCTCGGCCATCTGGTCGAGGCGCCGCGCCTCGCCGCTCGTCAGCGCGGCATGGTCGATGCGGAAGCTTTCGCGCACGCCGCGCAGCGTGCGCTCGAACACCAGCGCCTGGCCCGCGTCTACCCGGCCCTGCCAGCCGCGTTTGGTCTGCTTTTCCAGCGTGTCGAGGCGGCGCGCTACCTCGTTGGCCATTTCCTGGCCACGCGCCTCGTCGAGCAGCAGCTCCGGCTTCAGCGCGCCGGCAATCGCCGCCTGTTCGACGACGCCAAGGCTGCCGATCCGGCGGGTCAGCGGCTCGATCAGCCCCTTCATGCGACGGGCCGTGTCCACGACGTCGCGCAGATCCTGGCCGACACGGACGCTGTTGTCGCTCATCGTCAGGCTGGCATTTTCCAGCCCTTCGCTGACCAGGTAATCCTCAAGTTGCCGGTCATCCTTCAGATAGACGCCGGAATTGCCGCGCTTGGCCCGATACAGCGGCGGCTGGGCGATATAGAGATAGCCCTGCTCGATCAGCTGCGGCATCTGCCGGTAGAAGAAGGTCAGCAACAGGGTGCGGATGTGGCTGCCGTCCACGTCCGCGTCGGTCATGATGATGATCTTGTGGTAGCGCGTCTTCTCGACGTTGAAATCGTCGGCGCCGATGCCGGTGCCCAGTGCGGCGATGATGGTGCCGATTTCCGCCGAGCTCAGCATCTTGTCGAAACGCGCGCGCTCCACATTCAGGATCTTGCCGCGCAGCGGCAGGATCGCCTGGAACTTGCGGTCGCGCGCCTGCTTGGCGCTGCCGCCTGCCGAATCGCCCTCGACCAGGAACAGCTCGCTCTGTGCCGGGTCGCGCTCCTGGCAGTCGGCCAGCTTGCCGGGCAGGCTGGCGATGTCGAGCGCGCCTTTGCGCCGGGTCAGGTCGCGTGCCTTGCGCGCCGCCTCGCGGGCGATGGCCGCTTCCACCACCTTGCCGATGATGCGCTTGGCCTCGTTCGGGTTCTCCTCGAACCATTGCTGCAGCCGCTCGCCGACCACATTCTCGACCGCCGGCCGGACTTCGGAAGAGACCAGCTTGTCCTTGGTCTGGCTGGAGAATTTCGGGTCCGGCACCTTCACCGACAGCACGCAGGTCAGGCCCTCGCGCGCATCCTCGCCGCTCAGCGTCACCTTCTCCTTCTTGGCGATGCCGCTTTCCACGGCATAGCTGTTGATGGTGCGGGTCAGCGCGGCGCGCAGGCCTGCCAGATGGGTGCCGCCGTCGCGCTGAGGGATGTTGTTGGTGAAGCACAGCATGGTCTCGTGATAGGAGTCGGTCCACTCCATCGACATTTCGACCGTGATGCCGTCGCGCTCGCCGATCACATGGATCGGCCCCTCATGCAGCGCGCCCTTGGAGCGGTCGAGATACTTCACCATCTCGCGCAGACCGCCCTCGTAATGCAGATCCACCGTGGCCTGCCCCTCGACCGAGCGGGCATCGACGATCTGCAAGCGCACGCCGGAATTCAGGAAGGCCAGCTCGCGCAGCCGGTGTTCCAGCGTGGCGAAGTCGAACTCGCGGGTGCCGAAGGTATCCAGCGAGGGCAGGAAGGTGACCTGCGTGCCGCGCTTGCCCTCGGCCGGTCCAGTGACGGAAAGCGGCGCTTCCGGCTCGCCATGGCGGAAGCGCATGAAATGTTCCTTGCCGTCGCGCCAGACGGTCAGCTCCAGCTTCTCCGACAGCGCGTTCACGACCGAGACGCCCACGCCGTGCAGGCCGCCGGAAACCTTGTAGGAATTCTGGTCGAACTTACCGCCGGCATGCAGCTGGGTCATGATGACCTGGGCAGCGGAAACGCCTTCTTCCTTGTGGATTTCCACCGGGATGCCGCGGCCATTATCACGCACCGTGATCGAGCCATCCTCGTTCAGGATGACATTGATCATGTCGCAATAGCCGGCCAGCGATTCGTCGATGGCGTTATCCACCACCTCATAGACCATGTGGTGCAGGCCGGTGCCGTCCTCGGTGTCGCCGATATACATGCCCGGGCGCTTGCGCACCGCATCCAGGCCGCGCAGGACCTTGATCGAATCGGCGCCATAATCGGCGCCGTTATTCTCCGGCTGGCTGCCCAGGGCTGGCTCTGTGGTCATTTTCGGTTTCCCGTCAAACGGATGCTTCGGGTGTGATCGTGGCATCTGCCACGATGGCGTACTGCGCCCGCCCGGCGAACGGCTCGAACAGGGCCCGGTCGGTCCCGGTTAGCCAGGCTTGCGAGCCCAGGGCGCAAATCTCGTCATACAGTGCGGCGCGGCGCGCCTCGTCCAGATGCGCCGCCACCTCGTCCAGCAGCAGGATCGGCGCGATGCCGGTCTCCGCCGTCTGGGCCCGCGCATGGGCCAGGGTGATGGCGATCAGCAGCGCCTTCTGCTCGCCGGTCGAGCACAGGGCGGCGGGCATGTCCTTCTCGACATGGCGGGCCACGATGTCGCTGCGGTGCGGGCCTTCGGCGGCGCCGCCGGTCTCCGCGTCCAACCGCCGGTTGTCGGCAAGGGCGGCGCGCAGCCGGTCCTCCGCGTCCAGCGCCGGCATCTCGGCCAGCCATTGATCGACCGTGCCCTCCAGCGCCAGCGCGGCGCGCGGGAACGGTCCCGTGCTCATCTCGCAGGCCTGGTTCAGCCGCGCCACCAGCGCCTGCCGGGCGGCGGCGATGGCGATACCGCCCGCCGCCATCTGTTCCTCCAGCGCCGTCAGCCAGCGGGCATCGGCCCGGCCCTGCTTCAGCAGCCGCGCGCGTTCGCGCAAGGCCTGCTCATAGGCCGACACGCGGCCGGCATGGGCCGGATCGGCACCATAGGCCAGCCGGTCGAAGAACCGCCGGCGGCCCGAGGCGCCATCGAGGAACAGCCGGTCCATCTGCGGCGTCAGCCAGGCCATCGAGAGATGGTCGGCCAGCACGCTCTGGCTCTTCGCGGTCTCGCCGTCGATGCGCACGACCCGCCGCTCCACGCCGGTTGCCGCCGCCATGTCGCGGCCGGTGCCGATATCGAGCGGACCCAGCGCCGTCTCCAGCCGGGCGGCAACCGCCCAGCCGCCGGCATCGCCGGAAAGCCGGTCAATCTCCGACAGTTTCGCGCGGCGCAGGCCACGGCCTGGCGCCAGGAAGGAAACCGCTTCCAGCAGGTTGGTCTTGCCCGCCCCATTGGCGCCGGTCAGCACGACCGGCCGGCCATCGATCTCCAGCCGCGCCGAGGCGTAGCAGCGGAAATCGGTGACAATGAGCCTCTCCACCGCGAGCCGTGCGGAGGCACGGGCGGGCTGCTGCTGAAAGGCAAGGGCGGCGTTCACGCTGAGCCGGATCAGACGCGCATGGGCATCAGGACGTAGAGCGCGCTTTCGTCGGCCTGGTCGCGCACGATGGTCGGCGAGGCGGCGTCCGCCAGGGAGAACTGTGCCTCGTCGCCTTCGATCTGCGTCGTGATGTCCAGCAGGTAACGGGAGTTGAAGCCGATCTCGATGGGGCCGGCGCCATAGGCGACCTCCAGCTCCTCGATGGCGGTGCCGTTTTCCGGGCTGGTGGCGGACAGCACCAGCATGCCGTCCTGCAGCGACAGCTTCACCGCGCGGCTCTTCTCCGTGGAGATGGTGGCAACCCGGTCCACCGCCTCGGCAAACTCCTTGCGGCCGACCTGCAGCGTCTTGTCGTTGCCGGTCGGGATCACCCGCTCGTAATCCGGGAAGGTGCCGTCGATCAGCTTGGTGGTCAGCGTCACATCGCCGAACTGGAAGCGCAGCTTGGTCTCCGACAGGGCCACACGGATGTCGCCCTCGGAATCCTCCAGCAGCTTGCGCAGCTCGCCCACCGCCTTGCGGGGTACGATGACGCCCGGCATGCCGGCGGCCCCATCGGGCAGCGGCATTTCAACGCGCGCCAGCCGGTGGCCGTCGGTGGCAACGGCGCGCAAAACCGGCACGCCATTGTTGCTGGCGGCGTGCAGATAGATGCCGTTCAGATAATAGCGCGTCTCCTCGGTGGAGATGGCGAAGCGGGTGCGGTCGATCATCGCCTTCAACTCGCCCGCCTGCAGCATGAAATTGTGCGGCAGGTCGCCGTCGCTCAGCGCCGGGAATTCCTCGGTCGGCAGCGTCGCCAGGCTGAAGGTGGAGCGGCCGGCGCGTACCGTCAGCCGGTTGCCGCCCTCATCCTCTGTCAGCTCGATCTGTGCGCCGTCCGGCAGCTTGCGGACGATGTCGTAGAGCGTGTGCGCGGCCACCGTCGTGGCACCGGGCTGGGACACCTCGGCGCCGACTTCCTCCACCACGTCAATGTCCATGTCGGTGGCGGTCAGCGCCAGCCGGTCCGAATCGGCGCGGAGCAGGACATTGCTGAGGATGGGGATGGTGTTGCGCTTTTCGACGACGCTCTGAACGTGGGCCAGGGGCTTCAGCAGCGCGGCCCGATCGATGATCAGCTTCATCCTGATAACTGCCTATCTGCGTGCGAATAGCGGTTGCGTAACATACCTGTCGGCCCGCCCCGGACACCACGCCCGCAAGGTTGGAAGAACGGCCACGCCAAGGGGGCGGAGCAGCCTGCGGCGCGGGGCGCCGAACGGTCGCTGACTATAGCACAAATGGATGAAAGTCAGGGCAAATTTCACCCGGACGGACAAGAGATTTCGCGTGTCCAGGCGTTGCTGGCCACTAAGGATAGGGGATAGGCGCCTTAACTCAGCTTTCCAGCATCCGGCGCAGCAGCTCGACATCCTCGGCGAAGGACTGGTCGTTGCCGCGCAGCTCCTCGATCTTCTTCACCGCATGCATGACAGTGGTGTGATCACGTCCGCCGAACTTGCGGCCGATCTCCGGCAGCGACCGGGCGGTCAGCTGCTTGGCGAGATACATTGCCACCTGGCGCGGCCGGGCAACGGCACGGCTGCGGCGGGCGGAATGCATGTCGGCGATGCGGATGTTGAAATGCTCAGCAACCCGCTTCTGGATTTCCTCGATGGTCACCCGGCGGTCATTGGCGCGCAGCAAATCATGCAGCAGCTCCTGCGCGCTTTCCAGCGAGATCGGCCGGCCGACCAGCGTGGCATGGGCCACGAGGCGGTTCAGCGCGCCTTCCAGCTCGCGGACGTTGGAGGTGATCTTGTGGGCGAGGAATTCCAGAACCTTGTAGGGGATCGGAATCTCGCACTTCTCGGCCTTGGCCTGCAGGATGCCCAGCCGCAGCTCATAGCTGGTCGGGTGGATGTCGGCGACCAGCCCCCAGCCGAGGCGGGAGCGTAACCGCTCCTCCATGCCTTCCAGGTCGTGCGGCGACTTGTCGGCGGAGATCACGATCTGCCGGTTGCGGTCCACCAGCGCGTTGAAGGTGTGGAAGAATTCCTCCTGCGTCGAATCCTTGCCGCTGATGAACTGGACATCGTCGATCATCAGCACATCGACCGAGCGGAACTGCTCCTTGAACGCCACCGTGTCCTTGAAGCGCAGCGCGCGGATGAACTGGTACATGAACTTTTCCGCCGACAGGTAGATGACGCGGCGGTTGGGGTCGCGCTTGCGGATGTGCCAGGCGATCGCATGCATCAGATGCGTCTTGCCGAGGCCCACCCCGCCATAGAGAAACAGCGGGTTGAAGGGCACGGTCGAGGATTCGGCGGCACGGCGCGCGGCGGCGAAGGCCAGTTCGTTGGGCTTGCCGACGACGAAATTCTCGAAGGTGAAGCGCGGATCGAGTCCGGCTTCCATCTCCAGCGGCTCCAGGCCGCCACCGTGCAGGGCGGGTGCGGCGAGATGGGCAAGAACAGGCCCCGGGACAGGGCTGGACCCCGCTTCCGACTGCGCGCTGCCATTTCCCGCTTCGGGTCTCGCTTCGGGGGTGATTTCCGGAACTGTGTCCGCCGCCTCGCTCCGGGCGCCATTTGCGGTTGCCTTGCCTGGGGCCGCCTTGCTCGGGGCTGCCACGCCGGTGACGATCTCGACATTGCGCAGCGCCGGGTCTTCGCTGGCCCACAGGGCGCGCAGACGGTCGGCGTAATGGGTGTTCACCCAGTCGCGCATGAAACGGGTCGGTACCGACAGGGTCACGCTCTGGCCATTGATGGCGATCAGCGTCAGCGGCTTCAGCCAGCTGCGGAAGGCAGAGTCGCCGACCTCGCTGCGCAAGCGTGCGCGAATCCGGGTCCATTGGGCGTCATGGGCGAACGTGCCGGTCTGGGATCCGGTGGACGTGCTATCAAGGTGAACCATTTCCGGCGCCTTTCCTTATTACTTATTGTTGCTGCGCGCGGGTGGCGTTCGGCAAGTCGGCGGCCATCACGGCAAAGCGCGGCGCATACAGGCGAGCGGGCACGGAAACGGTTCGCCGGAAGTCTGTTTTGGAATGCCGAGGCTGAGGGTTTGTCGCCGAATCACTTGCGGCGATGCCTGTATAAATCCCGTTTCTGTCAGGACGTGTTATGTAAAAGCGAAACACCGAAGCCCTCATTTTAAATAAAACTCTCTATCCCGATTGTCCTACCGGGTTTCAATTTTTAATCTAATACTCTGGACATTCAGATCGGTTTCAATTTTTAAGGCGCCGGCGTGAAATTTTGTTTCCTATTGCTTCCCGCCAACGCTTCTCAAATGTATCGGGCTAAAAATTGACTCGCAACAGGACGAATAGAGAACGGTGTATTTTTTGTCACCCGCCTGCAATGAAAATGACAAAAGCCCACTCACCGGGCCAGGAATGGACCGGGTGGGCTGTCGTCAGTGGATGCTGGTGGCGGTTCCCGAAGGGGCCGCCGGGTGGCGCGCCGGCTTACAGAGCCTTGATGCGCGCGGACAGGCGGGAGAGCTTGCGGGCGACCGTGTTCTGGTGCAGCACACCCTTGGTCACGCCGCGCTGCATTTCCGGCATGGCGGCCTTCAGCGCCTGGGCGGCAGCGTCCTTGTTGCCACCGGCGATGGCGGTTTCCACCTGCTTCACGAAGGTGCGGATGCGGCTGACACGCGCACCGTTAACCGCCGTGCGGCGGATGGTCTGACGGATGCGCTTCTTTGCCGACGCTGTGTTGGCCATGATGTGCCCTTGCTCGCTAAATCACTGTCGCCTTATCGAAAGGAGCGCGGTTTATATACCCCGGCCCCCGGCGCGTCAAGGCCGCTGTGGGGGTATATCCACAGCCGGCCTAGCGCATTGCCTCATTCGTCGCGGAAGGCGGGTTTGCGCTTTTCGATGAAGGCGGCCATGCCTTCCTTCTGGTCCGCCGTGGCGAAGGTGGAATGGAACAGCCGGCGTTCGAACCGCACCCCTTCGGCCAGCGTGGTCTCATAGGCGCGGTTGACCGATTCCTTCGCCATCATCACGGCGGGCTTCGACATGCCGGCGATCCGCTCGGCGGTCTTCATCGCCTCGTCCATCAGCTCGGCCGCAGGGATGATGCGGCTGACGAGGCCGGCGCGCTCCGCCTCCTCGGCATCCATCATGCGCCCGGTCAGGCACATCTCCATTGCCTTCGACTTGCCGACGAAGCGGGTCAGGCGCTGCGTGCCGCCAGCACCCGGAATGGTGCCGATGGTGATTTCCGGCTGGCCGAACTTGGCGGTGTCGGCGGCCAGGATGAAGTCGCACATCATGGCGATCTCGCAGCCGCCGCCCAGCGCGTAGCCGGCGACCGCCGCAATCACCGGCTTGCGGCACTGGGCGAGCCGTTCCCAGCCCCTAGTGATGAAGTCGGCCTTATAGGCGTCCATGTAGGAGAAGCCGGCCATTTCCTTGATGTCGGCGCCGGCCGCGAAGGCCTTCTCGCTGCCGGTGACGAGGATGCAGCCGATCTCGGCATCGGACTCGAAATCGTCCAGCGCGGCACCAAGGTCGGCGATCAGGCCGGCGGACAGCGCATTCAGCGCCTTCGGGCGGTTCAGCGTGATGACGCCGACGGCGCCCTTCTTCTCCGCGATGATGTTTTCGTAGGCCATGATAGTCCCCACTTCGAGATTGTTGACGGCGCTCTGCGGCGCCCGGTCAGCGTGGCGCCCGTTCAGCGTGGCGTGAGGGCGAAGCGGACGGTGAGCACGCCGCCCGACCGGGCGATCTCGATCACCAGTTCCTCGCCCTCGCGGCGATAGGTTCCCTCATCTGCCTGCTGCCAGCCCAGTTGCGGCAGGGTGCGGGCATAGAAATCGGCAACCGATCCGGCATCGATGCGTCCGGTAGCCAGCGATTCGACGATGCGTCCGCCCGCCGAATCGAAGCTCATGGCGGCATCCGGAACCGCCGTCAAGCCCGGCGCCAGCGGCAGATCCTCGAAGCCCGGCACGAACTCGTCCGCCGCGCGAGGGGCTGCCATCAGTGACGGAAAAGACAGCGCCGCCACCAGAAGCACCGCGAACTGTCGCCTGCTGATCATGGGCACCGTCTATACCATCAGCGCTGGCAGCGCGCACAATAGAAAGTGGACCGGCCGGACTGCACCAGCCGGAGCACGGGGCGGCCGCAGCCGGGATTGCCGCAGGCCTCGCCCTCGCGGCCATAGGCCTTGAAGGCGTGCTGGAAATAACCCAGCTCGCCATCGGCCTGGCGGTAATCGCGCAGCGTCGAGCCACCGGCCTCGATGGCCTCGGCCAGCACCTGCTTCACCGCCATCGCCAGCCGCTCGGCGCGCTCGCCCTGGACGGTGTAGGCCTGCCGGCGCGGCGACAGGCCCGCCCGGTACAGCGCCTCGCAGGCATAGATATTGCCGATGCCGGCGACGACATGCTGGTCCAGCAGCGCGGCCTTGATCGGCGTGCGCCGTCCCTTCAGGGCGAGCGCCAGCGCCGGCCCGTTGAAGGCGTTCGACAGCGGCTCCGGCCCCAGCCCGGCCAGCAGCTTGTGGGTCTCCAGTGCGTCCAGCGTGGTCAGGTCCATGGCGCCGAAGCGCCGCGCATCGTTGAAGCGCACCCAGATGTCGCGGTCGGTGGCCAGCACAATATGGTCGTGCTTTTCCAGCACCGGCGGCTTGCCTTCGGTGATCAGCATGCGGCCCGACATGCCGAGATGGGCGATCAGCACCGTGCCATCCTCCAGCTCGGCCAGCAGGTATTTGGCGCGGCGGCGCAGCGCCACCACCGTGCGGCCCTGCAGGCGCTGGGCGAAATCCACGGGCAGCGGCCAGCGCAGGTCGGGCCGGCGTGCCTCGACATGGACAAGGCGGCGTCCTTCCAGATGCGGGGCCAGTCCCCGGCATACGGTCTCGACCTCGGGCAATTCGGGCATGCGACATAAAACCTTAAGCGACAACCGGCGTTACCGTAGCGAAACCGCCGGGCAGAGGCTATCTTCCCCGAACCATGCAGACGGACAAGCAGGAAAAGCAGCCGACCATGCAGGCGCAGCACAGCGAAGAGACAGCCCCCTTCGGTTTTCGCGAGGTGAGGGCGGCGGAGAAGCACGGGCTGGTGCAGACGCTGTTCGGCGGCGTCGCGCAGAATTACGACCTGATGAACGATCTGATGAGCGGCGGCGTCCACCGGCTCTGGAAGTCGGCGATGATGGACTGGCTGGCGCCGCGTCCCGGCATGCGACTCATCGACGTGGCCGGCGGCACCGGCGATATCGCCTTCCGCTTCCAGGATCGCGGCGGCGGGCCGGTCATGGTCTGCGACCTGACGCCGGAAATGCTGGCGGTAGGGCGCGACCGCGCCATCGACAAGGGCCGGCTGACGCCCTACGCCGGGGGCGGCCTCGCCTGGGTTTCCGGCAATGCCGAGAGCCTGCCCGTCGCCGACCGCTCCTTCGACGCCTATACAATCGCCTTCGGGCTGCGCAACGTGACCCGCATCGACAAGGCGCTGGCCGAGGCGCACCGCGTGCTGAAGCCGGGCGGGCGCTTCCTGTGCCTGGAATTCAGCCATGTTGTGCTGCCGGTGCTGGACAGGCTCTATGACGCCTATTCCTTCAGCGTGCTGCCGGCGCTGGGCCAGTATGTGGCGAAGGACCGTGATGCCTATGTCTATCTGGCCGAGAGCATCCGCACCTTCCCGCCGCAGGAGGAACTTGCGGCGCGCATCCGTGCCGTAGGGTTCGAGCGTGTGAGTTATCGCAACCTGTCGGGCGGCATCGCGGCGTTGCATTCCGGCTGGCGTATCTGACCCGCATGATCCGCGCCTTCCGCAATACCGGCCGGCTGATCGGCATCGTGCGCATCCTTGCCCGGCATGATGCGTTGTTTCCGCTGGAGGCCGTGCCCGGCCTGCCGGCGCTGCGCTGGTTTGGCCGGCTGCTGGGCAGGATCGGCCGCAAGCGCGGCCGGCAGCAGCGCCCCGGCCTGCGCCTGGCCGCCGCACTGCAGGAAATGGGGCCGAGCTTCATCAAGTTGGGGCAGACGCTGGCCACCCGGTCCGACCTGCTGGGCGAGGATATCGCCGCCGACCTTTCCACCCTGCAGGACCGGCTGCCGCCCTTCTCCAGCGCTCGGGCACGGGCCACCATCGAGGCGGAGCTGGAAAGGCCGCTGGCCGAGCTGTTCGCCAGCTTCGATGACCGGCCGGTCGCCGCCGCCTCGATCAGCCAGGTGCATTTCGCCGAAACGGCGGAAGGCGAAAAGGTCGCGGTGAAGGTGCTGCGCCCCGGTATCGAGGCTGCCTTTGCCCGCGATCTTGACCTGTTCGACTGGATCGCCGAGACGGTGGAACGGGTGCAGCCGCAGCTGCGCCGGCTGAAGCCGCGCGCGGTGGTCGCCACCTTTGCCGCCACGGTGCGCGCCGAGATGGATTTGCGGCTGGAAGCCGCCGCCGCTGCCGAGCTGTCGGACAATTTCGCCGATTATGACGGCTTCCGCGTGCCGCAGGTGGACTGGCAGCGCACCGCGCGCCGAGTGCTGACGCTAGAGCGGATCGATGGCATCCGCATCGACAATGTGGCGGCGCTGAAGGAGGCCGGGCACGACACCGACCAGCTGCTGCGGCAGTCGGCGGAAGTGTTCTTCCTGCAGGTTTTCCGCGACGGCTTCTTCCATGCCGACATGCATCCCGGCAACATGTTCGTGGACGGGGACAGCGTGCTGCGCCCGGTCGATTTCGGCATCATGGGCCGGCTCGACGTGAAGACCCGCTATTTCCTCGCCGACATGCTGCTGGGCTTCCTGAACGGTGATTACCGCCGCGTCGCCGAGGTGCATTTCCAGGCCGGCTATGTTCCCGCCGACCAGTCGATCGACGATTTCATGCAGGCCTGCCGCGCCATCGGCCAGCCGATTCTGGGCCGTCCCGTGCACGAGATTTCCGTTGCCCGGCTGCTGGCGCAGCTGTTCCAGGTGACCGAGACCTTCGCCATGGAG
Organism: Oceanibaculum indicum P24; assembly: GCF_000299935.1. Taxonomy (NCBI): domain Bacteria; kingdom Pseudomonadati; phylum Pseudomonadota; class Alphaproteobacteria; order Rhodospirillales; family Oceanibaculaceae; genus Oceanibaculum; species Oceanibaculum indicum. The sequence goes on from NZ_AMRL01000023.1 coordinate 31,771, forward strand.
ACCCAGCCGCAGCTGCTGCTGCTGCAGAAGACCATGCTGGTGGCCGAGGGGGTGGGGCGCACGCTGAACCCGACGCTGAACATGTGGGAGCTGGCGCGCCCGCTGATCGAGGACTGGATGCGCGCGCATCGCGGGCCGGAGGCACGCATCCGACAGGCGGCCCTGGATATCGGCCAGGTGCTGGAGCGGCTGCCGGCGCTGCTGGGCCAGATCGAGCGCGCCGCCGACCGGCTGGCCGACCCGGCCGGCGTGAAGCTGCACCCCGACACGGCGGAGGCGCTGCTGCGCCGGCGGCGTAATGGTGCGGTGGCCCTCTGGCCGCTCTGGCTGGCATTGCTGCTTGTGTCGGTGGCGGCGGTATTGTACTAGGCGATACTGTGTTTTATCTGCTGGGGTTTTACCTGTTGGGGCTGACATGCTGGCCGGCAAGCGCATCCTGCTAATCGTCTCGGGCGGTATCGCCGCCTATAAGAGCCTGGAGCTGGTCCGCCGCCTGCGCGAGCGCGGGGCCGCGGTGCGCTGCGCCATGACCACCTCGGCCGAACAGTTCGTCACGCCGCTCTCCCTGCAGGCACTGACGGAGGACAAGGTCTATCGCGACCTGTTCTCGCTGACCGACGAATCCGAGATGGGTCACATAAACCTGTCGCGTCAGGCTGACCTCATCGTCGTGGCACCGGCGACCGCCAACATTCTCGCCAAGATGGCAGGCGGGCTTGCCGATGACCTTGCCACCACGCTGCTGCTGGCAACCGACAAGGAGGTGCTGGCCGCCCCCGCGATGAATGTCCGCATGTGGACCCATGCCGCGACCCAGGCCAATCTCGACATTCTCAGGCAGCGCGGCGTGCGCTTCGTCGGGCCGAATGAGGGCGACATGGCCTGCGGCGAATACGGGCCGGGCCGCATGGCGGAACCGCTGGAGATCGTCGCCGCCATCGAGAGCTATTTCGGCAAGGGCGCCCCGTTGGCGGGGCTGCGCGCGCTGGTCACCAGCGGCCCGACCTATGAGGCCATCGATCCGGTGCGCTTCATTGGCAACCGCTCCTCTGGCAAGCAGGGCCATGCCATCGCCACGGCGCTGGCGCGCGCGGGTGCCGCCGTCACCCTGGTCTGCGGCCCGGTGGCATTGCCCGATCCGGCGGGGGTGAAGGTGGTGCGCATCGAATCGGCGCGCGAGATGCTGGCGGCCTGCGAATCCGCGCTGCCGGCCGATATCGCCGTGTTCGCCGCCGCTGTCGCCGACTGGCGCGTGGCGCAGGAAGCACCACAGAAGATCAAGAAGCCGGCGGAAGGCGGGGCCGCACCGACCCTCAGCTTCGCCGAGAATCCCGATATCCTGGCCAGCATCGCCGGCCTGAAACAGGGCCGGCCGGCCCTGGTCATAGGGTTCGCGGCGGAGACCGAGAAGGTGGCGGAGCATGCCGCTGCCAAGCGCGCCCGCAAGGGCTGCGACTGGATCCTGGCGAATGACGTCTCCGCCGGGACCGGCACCTTCGGCGGCGATGCCAACACCATCCATCTGGTGACGGAGAACGGCACCGAGGACTGGCCGCGCCTTACCAAGCAGCAGGTGGCGGAACGGCTCGCCGCCCGCATCGGCGATCATTTCGGAAAGAAAACGACATGAGCATTGCGCTTCCCGTCCGCATCCTGCCGCATGGCGAGGGGCTGGCCCTGCCGGCCTATCAGACGGCGGACAGCGCCGGCCTCGATCTGGTCGCGGCGGTGGAGGCGGAGATGGTGCTTCAGCCAGGCGAACGCGCGCTGGTGCCGACCGGCCTCGCCATTGCCCTGCCATCCGGCTATGAGGCGCAGATCAGGCCGCGCTCCGGCCTTGCCTTCAAGCACGGTCTCACGGTGCTGAATTCCCCGGGCACCGTCGATGCCGATTATCGCGGCGAGGTGAAGGTGCTGATGATCAATCTGGGGCAGGAGCCTTTCGCGGTGAAGCGCGGCGAGCGCATCGCCCAGATGGTGGTCGCCCCGGTGACGCAGATTGCGTGGCAGCCGGTTGCCGATCTGGACGAGACGGCGCGCGGCGCCGGAGGCTTCGGCTCGACCGGGACCGCGACCGGTACAGCCGGCACCTGACACCCATGCTGAAATCCTCGCGCAAGCTGCTGTTCGCCATCGAGGCGGTGCTGGATATCGCCTACAACGCGGCCGATACGCCGGTGCAGAGCCGGGAGATCACCGAACGCCAGGGCATCCCCCGGCGCTATCTGGAGCCGGTGCTGCAGCAGCTTGTCCGTGCCGACATATTGATCGGCGTGCGCGGCCCGCGCGGCGGCTACCGGCTGGGGCGGGAGCGGCGGCGCATCACGCTGGGCGAGATTTGCCGCACCGTCGATGGCGGGCTGGAGGCCGAGGAAGACCGGCAAGATACCGAAGGCTCCGAACTGGGGCGCGAGGTGCTGCGCCCGCTCTGGGCCGGCCTGCGCGACGAGTTGCTGGCCAAGCTGGACGCCGTCACCATCGAGGATCTGTGCGAGGAGGCCCGCGGCAAGGACATCCGCAAGACCGGCAAGTCCGCCCTCGACTTCACGATCTGACCGAAGCCCTACAGCCGGCCGCCGCCAATCTGGATCGAGGTGCCGGTGACGTAGGACGAAGCCGGCGACAGCAGCCACAGGATCGCCTCGGCGACTTCCGCCGCAGTGCCGGTACGGCCCATCGGCACGCCCTTCACCAGCCGGGCGAGCCGGTTCGGGTCGCCGGTCGTGTCATGGATGTCCGTCTCGATCAGTCCGGGCGACACCGCGTTCACCCTTATCCCTTCGGCGGCTACTTCCTTGGCGAGGCCGAGCGTCAGCGTCTCGATGGCGCCCTTGCTGGCGGCATAGGGGATCAGCTCGCCGCTGCCGCCGATCCGCGCCGCGACCGAGGACAGGTTCACGATGCCGCCGCCCCGGCCGCCACGCGACTTCGCCATGTGGCGCACGGCTTCACGCGCCACCACCAGCGCGCCGGTCACATTCAGATCGATGACCGACTTGATGGTGGCGAGGTCGGTATCGGCCAGCAGGCTGCCGGTGCCGGTGATGCCGGCATTGTTCACCACGCCGGTCACCTTGCCGAGCGCCTTTTCGGCTTCCAGGAAGAGGCGGATCACGTCGGATTCGAGGGCCATGTCACCCTGGATGGCGACGGCGCGGCGGCCCTCGCTCTCGACCTCGCCAGCCACTGTCTTCGCGGCGCTGGCATTGCCCTTGTAGTTCACCACCACATCCCAGCCGCGCTGGGCGGCCAGCCGTGCGGTGGCGGCGCCAATGCCCCGGCTGCCGCCGGTGACGATGAGAATGCCGGTCATGATCCCCTCCCCTTATTCGCTTTATATTACTGCTTGGGCGGAACGTCCTCCCGCTTCGGGCCGCCACGCCGTTCCGGCGCCGGGGCGGTGGTGCCCAGGATCACGGTGGCGCTCTGCACGATGCGGCGGCTGACCGACAGGCCCTCGCCGCCAGCCTGGTCCTTCATCATGGCGGGCGCGGATTCCGCCGCCATGCCGCGCACCATCATGGCCGGGCGCGGGCTGGGCATGCCGGCCGACTGGAAATCGATCATGCGCACGCGGTAGTCCCGCTCCGGGAAGATGTCGGCCAGGCGTGCCAGCTCTTCCTTGGTCTGGCGGTACAGCTCGGCGCGCAGCGCCGATTCGACCGCCGTGTGCTCAGCCAGCGTCGGGGTGAAATCGATATCGGCGACGCGTACCGACAGGCCCGGCTTGCTGGCATTCTTGGCCTTGTCGTGCACACCGGCCAGCTTCGCCTCCGGCACGCGCGCCTCGGCGACAACCTGCCAGCGCTCCAGGCCCGCCGAATCCATCTGCCGGGAGAAGCGGGTGGTGCGCCAGTCCACACCGGCCACCAGTCCGCCCAGCGTGTCATTCACCTGTGCACGGGCATCGGCCATCTCACCACCCTGCAGCGCCATGTCGATGGCGACGATCAGCTTCGCGGTCTGGGTCTCGACCCAGCCTTCGGCCTCCAGTCGCAGCACGATCTCGTCGTCGGCGGGACCGTGGCGGCCGGCGGGCTGGGCCTGTGCGGCGAGCGGCACGCTCAGCAGCAGCACGGCCAGAACAGGCAGCGCCAGAAGGCGGGTTTTATTTGGCGCAGGATGGCGCATCGGAGTCTCCCTTGGCGGTTGTCCCCCTCAATCGGGGTATTTGTGCCAAGTAACGCCCGACAATGGCAAGAGTACGGCTGTTTTCGCCCCGTAAAAGCCGCGATATTCTCAGTTGCGCTGGTCGGCGGCGATCTGGCAGGCGCAGGCGGCGCGCAGCACGGACAGGGCGGTGGCGGAGGCGACGCCATCGCCGGTCGAAATGCCGAGGTCGAGCAGCGGTTCGAATCCCAGCGCGCGGCCGAGTGCCGCCGCCAGCGGGTCGGCGCTCGCATGGGCCAGCAGGCAGTGCTGGATTGCCGTCGGCTCCAGCGCGCGCAGCACCAGCGCGGCTGCCAGTCCTTCGATGCCGTCGATCAGCACCGGCGTGCGGGCGAAGCGGCAGGCCAGGATGGCGCCGGCCATTGCCGCGATATCGAGGCCGCCCAGGCAGCGCAGCGCCTCCAGCGGGTCGGCCCTGGTGCCGGCATGCAACGAGACCGCCTTGTCGATGAGGGCGAGCCGCGCCGGATCGGTGGAGGGTCCGCACCAGTCCGCCGCCATGCCGCCCAGCAGCAGGGTTGCCAGCGCCGCCGCCGGCAGCTGCGATTCGGCAGAGATGCTGGCCAGCGCCAGCACATCGATGCCGGGTTCGACAGCGATCATGCCGTAGGTCATGGCGCGCGCGCAGTCGGCCTCCTCCAGCGCCGGGCCCTGCGTGAAATCGCCGCTCGCCAGCTCGACTGACAATTCGTAGATGCGCAGGTCGGAATCGAGCGATTCCGCCAGCCGGTTCAATGGCGTCTCGCCGTCCAGGAAGCGCTTCACGGACGCCTCGCTCGCGGCCACCGGGTCGAGGCCGAGCGCGGCGGCGGCGCCATGGCTGGCGGCGAACAGGGTCAGGCGCGGATGGTTCAGCTGCGGCGCGGTCCGTCCCTGCCAGCCGGCCAGGAAGCGCGCCAGCGTCGCCAGCCGGCCAGTGCCAGGCAGGGCGGCATGGCCCGCCGCACTCGCGGCATCGCGGTCGATGTCCGGCAGGTCACCCAGCATGCGGCGGATTTCGCCGAAATGCGGCTCCTCGGCACGGGTCTCTTCGGCGCGGGGCTCCTGGGCCATGGCGGTGTCCTCTCCATATCGGGTCGGCTCATGTCGGCGATGAAGATATCGCGACGGCGCCTCTCTCCTATATCCTCACGCGCGAGAGAGAAAGCAGAATGAAAAGGATGCGACGGGATGAACCAGGACAGTCCGATGACAACGCGCTGGTGGTGGATACGGCACGCGCCGGTCAACAGCACCGGGGGCCGGATCTACGGCGCCGGCGATCCGCTGGCGGATGTGTCGGATATCGAGAGCTTCCGGGGGCTGGCCGGGCTGCTACCGCGCGATGCGGTGTGGGTGACTACGCATCTGCAGCGCACCCACCAGACCATGGCGGCAATCGGCGAAGCCGGCTATCCGCTGCCGGAGGCCGGCACGCAGGGCATCGAGATCGATCTCGGCGAGCAGAGTTTCGGCGATCTGCAGGGCAGGCCCCGGCATGAGGTGTTCGCCACGGTGGAATTCCAGCGCCACCGCTTCTGGCTGACCGCGCCGGAGGTGGCACCGCCTGGCGGCGAGAGCTTTGAGGATCTGCTGGGCCGGGTGACTCCGGTGGTCGAGCGGCTGACGCATGACTATGCGCGGCGGGATGTCATCTGCGTCGCCCATGGCGGTACGATCCGCGCGGCGCTGGCGCATGCGCTGGAGATACCGGCGGCCAAGGCGCTGCATTTCCAGATCGATAATTTGTCGGTCACCCGCATCGACCATCATCCGGCGGAGGAGAACTGGCCGGACCCGGCCTGGCAGGTGGTGATGGTGAACCGGCACCCGAAATAGGCCCGGGACCAAGGGTGGAGACGGAACGTATCGCCGGTCCCGGCGTTTCTATCGGCAGGAAGTAAGCCCGCACGGCGGGCATCTGTTGCATGAAACATGAGGAGATTGGCCATGCGCCGTCTGCGATACGCCCTTACCCTGGCCCTCGGCCTGTTCGTCGCCGCCCCGGCGATGACGACCCCGGCCCATGCCGACGACACGCCGCAGCTGCTGGTGGACAAGTCGCTCGGCTCGCTGCGCGCGATCCTGAATGAAAAAGGGCTGGAACCGGCCCGCGAGCATCTGAAGCAGGCCAAGGGCGTGCTGATCGTGCCCGACCTCATCAAGGCCGGCTTCATCCTGGGCGGCCAGGCTGGCGATGGCGTGCTGCTGACGCGCGGCGCGGATGGCAGCTGGAGCGGCCCGGCCTTCTATCAGGTGATAGCCGGCAGCATCGGCCTGCAGGCGGGTGTCGAATCGCGGGAGACCATCTTCCTGGTGATGAGCGATGCCGGCCTGAAGAAGCTGATGCAGAACGAGATGAAGCTTGGTGCCGATGCCAGTGTCGCCGTCGGTGGCGTTGGCGCAGGCGTTGGCGCGGCCAGTACCGGCAACCCGGAAGCCGACATTCTGGTCTATGCCAAGTCGAAGGGTCTGTTCGGTGGCGGTTCGCTGGAAGGCGGTGTCGTGAAGCCGAAGCCTGAGATGAACAAGGCCTATTACGGTGCCGACGTCACGGCCGAGGGCATCGTCATGGGTGGCGGTCGCACGCCGGCCGGCAGTGCCGAGCTGCGCAAGGAGCTTGCCGCCAACGACTAAGGCCGCTTTCCCGGCCTTCTGGAAATCGGCGTCTGTCGCACATCAGCGGCAGGCGCCGATTGAGTCTTCGCCGCAGCGTCGCTTGCCATCGATCCACAGCGCGCCGCGCAGATCGGCCCGGAAGAAATCCGCGTCCCGGATGTCCGCACCGGTAAAGTCCGCCTCGCGCAGGATCGCGTTATGGAACCGGGCGCGCGACAGGTTGGCGCCTTTCAGCGAGGCGCCGGTCAGGTCGGCACGGGAGAAGTCCGCATAGGTGAAGCGCCCGCCATCCAGCGAGGCGCCCGGCATCCTAGTTTCCAGGAACAGCGCCCGGTTGGCATCGGCCTCGCTTAGATCGGCCCCGGCGATGTCGCTGCGGTTCAGGTTGGTCTGCCACAGGGTCGCCTTCGTCAGGTTAGCGCCGGGCATCTCCTGCCGGCTCATATTGCAGTTCCGCCAATCCACGCCCGGACCGGGCGGATCGCCGCAGCCCGCAAGGGCGGGGGAGGGGGCAAGCGACACCGCTGTCAGCGCCGCCAGCAGGAAGGAAAGGCCGATGATCTTCTTCATTGCCAGCCAATGTAGCGCCTCCCGGTCCGCTTGCAATGTTCGAGGGGTATTTCCGCCGTCCCGTCCGCGGTCTTCTGGCCGCGACATGCTGTTCCGGCGCAATAGCCCTATGGGGCCATGCCAGGCAAACCACCTTATCTGGTTGTTGCGAGACGCCGATTCTGATAAAAAGCAGAGGCGTCGAGGATGTAGGCGATAATCGCCCGGCCCGGGAAGGCACGTCCTCGACGCCTCTCTTTTCGGGGCCGGAGGCGGGCCGCAAGCGACCGCCGGAACCCCAGACGCAGAAACCGTCATTCTCTTTGCGCTGTCCGGTGCGGGGCACCAGGCTGGGCGACAGCTTGGCACGGAGCCGCCCGGCCGACAGCGCGCAAGATCTCCCGCAAGTCATGCCGCCCCGTCATCGCCGTCGTTGGGCCACGAAGGAACCCGGACCGGCGCGACCGCTGGCATGCCCCTTCCCCTCGGTGCCGGTCCGCCTGATCGGCTGAACCGGACCGCGCGGTTCCGCTATCCACCATCGCCGCTGGCGCGGCGCGGTTTCCAAGCGGGCGGGTGGCGGTGCGATTCTATGGATCGTTTCCGAACAGGCCGTTTCCGGCCATCTGGTCCCGATCAGCCAGCGGGGGCCGGTAACCGGCCTGCCGCCAGCATGGCATTAACATCGCCCTGTGCCATGACGCCTACTGCGCTGGAATCAAGTCTGTCGGAATTTCATTGCCCTGGCAACGAAAAATCGGTATTAATCAACCAATTTATCGCAAGAAAAAGTTACTAAATTTCACTAACGGTTTTTCCACAGGCCCTTCCATTTGTACCCAAGCCGCATCCTCGCGAAAAATCATTCCATGGCTGTGTGTTGCGCCTCTGGCTGGCGTCCAAGGCGCGGTTTATCCACAGCGGTGGATAATGTTCGGCAAAAAATCCACAGGACGAGGCCTTGATGCTGCGCCGGACGGTTCTCTGCGGTGCGGGGCGTTGGACGGCTGCGCCGGGGGTAAGGCAGCGCTGCGTTGACTTGAAGGCGGGCGGGGTCTAAATCAACTGCGTGTTTAAGAGACGGGCCCAACCCGTTCAGGTACAGTTGAAAACCATTCTTACCGCTCTGGCGAAGGGGGCACCATGCAGTCCGGCGGGAAGGCGGCACGGCCGCTATCACCCCATTTGCAGATTTACCGTCCGCAGATTACCTCTGCGCTGTCGATCCTGCACCGCATCACCGGCGTCGCACTCTCGGTCGGCACGCTGATGCTGACCTGGTGGCTGCTGGCCGCTGCGGCTGGCCCTGATCATTTCGCGCTGGCGCACGGCTTCATCACCTCCTGGCTTGGCTGGCTGCTGCTGCTGGGCTGGTCGGTGGCGCTGTTCTATCACCTGTCCAACGGCATCCGGCATCTTGCCTGGGACGCCGGCTGGGGCTTCGAGCTGCCGCAGGTGTACAAGAGCGGCTATGCGGTGCTTGCCGCCACGGTGATCCTGACCGCCATCGCCTGGGGCGTTGGCCTCTCGATGGGGAGCTGAGCCATGTCGATGCAATCCAATCTCGGCCGCGTGCGCGGCATGGGTTCCGCCAAGGAAGGCGTGCATCACTGGTGGATGCAGCGCCTGACCGCCATCGCGCTGGTGCCGTTGATGCTGTGGCTGGTGATCTCCATCGTCGCCCATGCCGGGGCCGGCCATGCCGCCGTGACCGCGTGGATGGGGCAGCCCATCCCGGCCATCCTGATGATCCTGCTGGTGGTCGGAGGCTACTATCATGCCAAGCTCGGTATGCAGGTGGTCATCGAGGATTATGTGCATAACGAGGGTGTGAAGTTCGCCGCCCTCATCGGCTTGAAGTTGCTCACCGTGGTGCTAGGTGTCGCTTCCGTGTTCGCCATTCTGAAGCTGGCTTTCGGAGCTTAACCCATGCAGTCCTACAAGATTGTCGATCATGCCTATGATGTTGTCGTGGTGGGGGCCGGCGGTGCCGGCCTGCGCGCGACCATGGGCGCCACCATGGCCGGGCTGAAGACCGCCTGCGTGACCAAGGTGTTCCCGACCCGCAGCCACACGGTGGCAGCCCAGGGCGGCATCGGTGCCGCGCTGAACAACATGAATGATGGCGATAACTGGCAGTACCACATGTACGACACCGTGAAGGGGTCGGACTGGCTGGGGGATCAGGACGCCATCGAGTACATGTGCCGCAACGCGATCCCGGCGATCATCGAGCTGGAGCATTTCGGCATGCCCTTCAGCCGCACCGAGGAGGGCAAGATCTATCAGCGCCCGTTCGGCGGGCACACCACCAACTACGGCGAGGGCATGGCCAAGCGGGCCTGTGCCGCCGCCGACCGCACCGGCCATGCGCTGCTGCACACGCTCTACCAGCAGTGCCTGAAGCACAAGGCGGAGTTCTTCATCGAATATTTCGCGCTCGACCTCATCATCGATGAGGAGGGCGAGTGCCGTGGCGTCATGGCGCTGTGCCTGGAGGACGGCACGATTCACCGTTTCCGCGGGCATCAGGTGGTGCTGGCGACCGGCGGCTATGGCCGCGCCTATTTCTCCTGCACCTCGGCGCATACCTGCACCGGCGATGGCGGGGCGATGGTGCTGCGCGCCGGCCTGCCGCTGCAGGACATGGAGTTCGTGCAGTTCCACCCGACCGGCATCTATGGCGCTGGCTGCCTGATCACCGAGGGCGCGCGCGGCGAGGGCGGCTACCTCACCAATTCCGAGGGTGAGCGCTTCATGGAGCGCTATGCCCCCAACGCCAAGGATCTGGCCAGCCGCGACGTGGTCAGCCGGGCGATGACGGTGGAGATCAATGAGGGCCGCGGCGTCGGTCCGAACAAGGATCACATCCATCTGCATCTGGAGCATCTGGACCCGGCGGTGCTGCACCAGCGCCTGCCCGGTATTTCCGAGACCGCCAAGGTGTTCGCCGGCGTCGATGTGACCAAGGAGCCGATCCCCGTGGTGCCGACCGTGCACTACAATATGGGCGGCATCCCGACCAACTATCATGGCGAGGTGTTCCGGCCGACCAAGGATGATCCGGACGCCACCATCCCCGGCCTGATGGCGGCGGGCGAGGCGGCCTGCGTGTCGGTGCATGGCGCCAACCGCCTCGGCACCAACTCGCTGCTCGACCTGGTCGTGTTCGGCCGGGCCTGCGCCAACCGCTGCGGCGAGACGCTGAAGCCGGGCACCCCGCACAAGCCGCTGCCCGAGAGTGCCGGTGAGAACGCCATCGCGCGTCTCGATGCCGTGCGCTTCAACAAGGGCGGCACCAAGACCGGCGAGGTGCGGCTGAAGATGCAGCATGTCATGCAGCGTCATGCCGCCGTGTTCCGCGACCAGAACATCCTGGAGACCGGCGTGAAGAACATTCACGATGTCGCCAAAGGCCTGGTCGATGTGGCGGTGACCGACAAGTCGCTGATCTGGAACACCGACCTGGTGGAGACGCTGGAGCTTCACAACCTCATGGGCCAGGCCATCGTCACGCTGGAATCCGGCGAGGCGCGCAAGGAAAGCCGCGGCGCGCACGCCCGCGACGACTTCACCGAGCGCGATGACGAGAACTGGATGAAGCACACCGTCTCCTGGTGCGATGTGGATAATGGCTTCAAGGTGGAGCTGGGCTATCGCCCGGTGCATCTGAACACCATGTCGAACGAGATCAAGACGATCCCGCCGAAGGCCCGCGTCTACTAAGCCCGGCCATTTCTTCTGGAGCCCAGGACAAGGAAACCCCCATGGCTCAGTTCACGCTGCCCGCCAACTCCAAGGTTACCGACGGCCAGACCTACAAGGCGCCGGACGGGGCGAAGCGGGTCAAGAAGTTCAAGATCTACCGCTACGATCCCGACAGCGGGAAGACGCCGCGTGTCGATACCTACGAGATCGATCTCGACGATTGCGCGCCGATGGTTCTCGACGCGCTGATCAAGATCAAGAACGAGGTCGATACCACGCTGACCTTCCGCCGTTCCTGCCGCGAGGGCATCTGCGGTTCCTGCTCGATGAACATCGACGGCACCAACACGCTGGCCTGCCTGAAGCCGATCGAGGATGTCGAGGGCGAGGTGAAGATCTACCCGCTGCCGCACATGCCGGTGATCAAGGACCTGGTGCCCGACCTCTCGACGCCCTATGCGCAGCTGGCCTCCATTGAGCCGTGGCTGCAGACCGAATCGGCCCCGCCGCCGGATACCGAACGCCGGCAGAGCCCGGAGGAGCGCGAGAAGCTGGATGGGCTGTGGGAGTGCGTGCTGTGCTTCTGCTGCTCCACCTCCTGCCCCAGCTACTGGTGGAATGGCGACCGCTATCTCGGCCCGGCCGTGCTGCTGCAGGCCTATCGCTGGATCGCCGACAGCCGCGACGAGAAGACCGGCGAGCGTCTGGACGCGCTGGAGGACCCGTTCCGCCTCTATCGCTGCCATACCATCATGAACTGCACCAAGACCTGCCCGAAGCATCTGAACCCGGCGAAGGCCATCGCCGAGATCAAGAAGATGATGGTGATGCGCCGCTGATCGCGGACTGTATCGCAGGCGAAACGAACCCCGCCGGGCCTGCCGGCGGGGTTTTGTTTTAAAGGCGCAGGCTGACCACAATGGTCGCGGCCAGTAGGCCGGCCAGCACCACGCCGGAAACCGCATAGAGCATCAGGGCGCGGCGCACATCGTCAGGCTGCAGCCGAGCCCGGCCGCTGCCGATCCATGCGCCGGGCACGGTCAGCGCGGCATGCTGGCGCGGGCCGCCAAGCGACAGATCGAGCGCGCCGGCCATCGCCGCCAGAGCTCGTCCTTCGGTCTGGTCCTTCGCCTTATCGCCGTCGCGCAGCAGGATGCGCAGGGCCGTGAGGGGCCGCGCGGTCGGCACGGCGATGGCGGCTATCGTGAAGGCAAGGCCCGCCAGCCACGAGGCCGGCGCCTGGAACAGCCGGTCGGCCAGGGTGAAGGCACGGCCATAGAGCGTCTGGTCGCCGCGCCGCAGGATGCGCGAGCCGGCATGGGCGGCGGCCTGGGCCAGCAGGCCGGGCAGACCGAACAGCGCCGCCCACAGCAGCGGGGCCGCGACCCAGGCAACGAAGCGCTCGGTCAGCGATTCCACGGCGACGCGGGCAACGGCATGCTCGTCCAGCCGGTAGATATCGCGGTCGGTCAGCGCATCGACCGACAGCCGTGCCTCGGCCAGCGTGCCGCCCTGCAGCAGGCGGCGGGCATTCTCCGCCAGATCGTAAGTGCGGCGCAGCGTCACGAAGGCGACCATCAGCCAAAGCGCCAGCGCCCAGCCGAAGCCGCTGGTCATCGCCAGACCATGCACCGCAATCCCGACGGGAAGGACCAGGATCAGCAGGGCCAGCAGGGCCAGCCAGCTCCGGATGCGCAGCGAGCGCGGCGTGCGTTCCGGCCGGTTCAGCCGGTCGTCGAACCAGCGCGCCAGCCGGCCCAGCAGATGGGCCGGATTCAGCCGCGACAGGCTGCGCGGCCACACGAAGCCGCCGGCATAGGCATCGATAGCCAGTGCCGCGATCAGCAAGATCAGGGTTTCCGTCGATTGGCCGAGAAACAGGAGCATGCGCTACAATGCCCATCGCCCTGCGCGAGCGTCAATTGGTGGTGAGAGACAGTATTTCTAACTGATACGCCAATAGTGGAATTCCCTCTGTCGTCATTCCCGGGCTTGTCCCGGGAATCCAGGGCTCAGCCTACTCGACCGACGATCCAGCAAGCGGAAGCCTGGACCCCCGCAACAAGTGCGGGGGTGACGGTCTGGATGTGTGGAGGGACTCTGCTGCCTAAATCTCCACCTCTGACGTGCGGCCGGACTGTTCCAGCTCCCAGCTGGCGGTCCAGTCCGCGCCTCTGCGCTCCAGCACCAGATAATTGCGCTCCGCTGTGTAGGTGCCGGACTGGCCGGGCAGGCCCTGCAGGCGGATCGGATGGCCAGGCAGCGGCGAGCTGCCGAAGCGCGCCAGCAGGCCGAGACCGATGGCGTAGCCCTTGGGCGGGGCGGGATGGGATATTCCGGAGGCGACCAGCTGGTGCAGCGGCTTCGTTGGCACGTCCAGCGTGCCGTGGGTGGCCAGGTGAATCTCGCCCGACAGGCAGGTCACCGGCGTCGCGGGGTTGGCATGGAGTGCGGCCAGCCGTTCCAGGAAGTTCTTCCATTCCTCCCGGTGGGCGCGGCTCTGCCACTGGTCGCGCAAATCGTCCTCGTATTTCTCCAGCCGCGGCGTCAGATGCATCAGCGCCTCGACCCAGGACAGGCGCGGCCCCAGCGCCGGCACGCTGGACAGCAGCAGGACGCGCCCGCCCCCGCCTTTCCCGTCCGCGCCGGACCGGATGGTCTCCAGCATGGTCTCGAAGGATTTCCAGCCCGCCGGCCCCATGACGCGGTTCGGCCGCCGTTCGGAGCGCAGATCGGGCGCGATCACCTGTAGGCCGGGCAGGGCGACATGCCAGCCCAGGCTGGCGCCGCTGCGGTCCGGGCAAAAGCCGGGCAGCTCGTCCGGCCGGGCACCATACTGGAACAGCAGGAAATACTCGCGGGCGACGGCGAACAGCGTCTTGCCCTCCGGCGAATCCAGCTTCGCCGGGCGCAGCGAGCCCCAGCCGTCGCAGATATCGTGGTCGTCCCACATGGCGAGCGAGGGCACCCGCGCCATCATGCCGGAGATCGCCGGCTGGCCCAGTATGTCGAGATACAGTCCGAAGAAACCGTCATGCAGGGTCTCGGCGAGATCGGCCTGCGGTGTGCCCGCCTTGGGGGGCCGCTTGCCGCGCGCCCAGCGCTTCAGCGCCGGGTGGCTTTTCAGCAGTTCGTCGGCATAGATCTGGTCGCCGCCCTGCAGCAGCAGCTGGAAGGGCCGGTCTTCATGTTCGATCCGCAGCCGCCGCCACATCGCGTTGCGTTCGTCCAATGGCCGCTCGCGGTCATCCTCCTCCTGCCCGTTGCAGGACACGAAGGCGATGCGCAGATCGCCGTGGAAATCGGCATTCACCGGATAGTGAGTGCCACCCAGGCTGTATCCGGTATCCCGCCGCATCGGCAGGGTGAAGTCATAGCGCCAGGCGGTTTTCCCCAGCCGCGTCAGCAGCCGGGTGGCAGCGATAGCCTCGCCCTCGGCATCAAGCAGCGGCGGTTCGTGTCCGTCCGGCAGCACAAGCAGGGCGGCGAGGCTGATTCGTTCCTCTGATGCACCGCGCAGATAGAGCAAGGGGCCGACAGTGTCCGTCACCCGCCTATTCCCCCTGTTGCAGCAGCAGGCCGCGCTGGCGCGCGCTGCGGAAGGCCAACAGGAAGAAGCCCACGGCCAGCACCAGATAGACGGCGTTCACCGCCATCGCGCCAGCCCACAGGTCCCAGCGGAACACGCCCTCGAACATGACGGCGCGCATGCCCTCGAACACATAGGCCGACGGCGTGGCCCAGGCGATGGGCTGCAGCCAGAAGGGCAATGTGGCGACCGGGTAGTAGATGCCGCTGACCGGCGCGAAGGCGAAGATGGTGATCCAGGCCAGGCTTTCCGCGCCCAGCCCCACGCGCATGATGAGGCCGGTGACCGCCAGCCCCAGCGACCAGCCCATGATCATCAGGGCGCTGAAGAAGGCGAGCAGCGGCAGGCCCAGCGAGAAGATCGAGTAATGATAGAGCGGGATCGCTAGCAGCATCGCCGGCACCACGCCGATCAGCGTGCGGATCAAGGCCATGCTCACCAGCGCCGCGGCAAATTCCTGCGGCCTCAGCGGGCTGACGAAGAGATGGCCCAGATTGCGTGACCACATTTCCTCCAGGAAGGAGATGGAAACGCCGAGCTGGCTGCGGAACACCACATCCCACAACAACACGGCGGCCAGCAGGACGCCGACGGCCTCCGCCACCCAGGAGGAGTGGCCGAGGAAGAACTGGGTGATGAAACCCCATATGACCATCTGAACGGTCGGCCAGTAGGCAAGTTCCAGCAGTCGTGGCCAGGAGCCGCGCAGCAGATAGAGATAGCGCAGCACCATTGCCGCGATCCGGTTGGCGGACGCGATCATGCGGAGACCGCCTCCGGCGCGGTGTCGGGCCGGCGGGCGATGTCGAGGAAGACTTCCTCAAGGTTCTGGCGGCCATAGCGCGCGATCAGCTCCGACGGGGCACCCCGGTCCACGATCCGCCCGCCGCGCATCATCAGCACGGCATCGCACAGCCGCTCCACCTCCTGCATGTTGTGCGAGGCGAGCAGGATGGTGGCGCCGCTGTCCTGCTGGTAGCGCCGCAGATACTGGCGCACCCAGTCCGCCGTGTCGGGGTCCAGACTCGCCGTCGGCTCATCCAGCAGCAGCACTTCCGGCCGGTTCAGCAGCGCCTTGGCCAGCGTCACCCGCGTCTTCTGCCCGGCGGACAGCTTGCCGGCGGGGCGCTCCAGCAGGGCCTCGATATCCATGTCGGCGGCGATTGCGGCTATCCGCGCCTTGCGGTCGCGCACGCCGTAGAGCCGGGCATAGATGCCCAGATTTTCGGCGACGGTCAGCCGGTGCGGCAGCTCCACATAGGGCGAGGAGAAATTCATGCGCGGCAGCGCGCGATAGCGGTGGCGCACCATATCCTCGCCCAGGATACGAATGGACCCGGAAGTGGGGATCAGCAGGCCCAGCAGCATGGACAGTGTGGTGGTCTTGCCGGCGCCATTGCCGCCCAGCAGCGCCACGGTCTGGCCGGGCGCGATGGCGAAATCGATCCCGTCCACGGCGGTCACGGTCCGCTCGCGGCTGATATAGTCCTTGCGCAGGGATTGGACTTCGAGGACGGCATCGGGCATAGCGTCTATATAGGACGATGCGGTCCGTTGCGTACAGAAGCGATAGTGAGATGAGCCCGACCCCGCCAGACCGTCCGATGACGCCGTACGAACTGACCCACCCGGTCCGTCTGCATACGCTGGTCATGCTGCGCTGGGTGGCGGTCAGCGGGCAGGCGGCGACGCTGCTGGTCACTTATTTCTGGCTGGGCTTCGACCTGCCCATCGAGCTGGGCTTCACCATCGTCGGCCTGCTGGCGCTGCTGAACCTCTCGACCGCGCTGCGCCAGCCTTCCTCGGCGCGGCTGACCGACCGCGAGGCGGCGGGGTCGATGGCCTTCGACATCTTGCAGCTCTCGGGCCTGCTGTTCATCACTGGTGGCCTCACCAATCCCTTCGCGCTGCTGGTGCTGGCGCCGGTGACGGTGGCGGCGACCATCCTGTCGGCGCGCTCCACCATCGCGCTGTGTGTGCTCTCGCTGGCCTGCCTCAGCCTGCTGGCCTTCTTCCACCTGCCGCTGCCCTGGATGACCCGGCCACTGTTCGACCTGCCGCAGACCTATGTGCTGGGCATCTGGGCCGGGTTGTGGATCGCGACGATCTTCATGGCGACCTTCGGCTGGCTGGTGGCGGAGGAAGCGCGGCGGATGCGCGATGCGCTGGCCGCGACGCAGATGGCGCTGGCGCGCGAACAGCGCCTGTCCGCACTGGGCGGGCTGGCGGCGGCGGCGGCGCATGAGCTGGGCAGCCCGCTCTCCACCATCGCGGTGGTTGCCAAGGAGTTGATCCGCGAAGTGCCGGCGGGCAGCGAGATCGCCGACGATCTGAAGCTGCTGCAGAGCGAGACCGACCGCTGCCGCCGCATTCTGGCGCAGCTGAGCCAGCGGCCGGAGGCAGACGGTAATGCGCCGTTCAGCCGCATCCGCCTGACCGACGCGGTGGAAGCAGCCGCAGCGCCTTATCGCCGCGATCCGATTGTGCTCGTGCTGGAAGCGGCGGATTCCGAGGGTAATCCGCCAACGGGGGAGGAGCCCACCCTGCCGCATACGCCGGAACTGATGCACGGGCTGGGCAACATCATGCAGAACGCCATCCAGTTCGCGCGTGAGACCGTGGAGGTCCGGCTGCACTGGGATGAGAACACGGTGCTGGTGGAAATCCAGGATGACGGGCCAGGCTATCCCCTCGCCGTGCTGGACAGTCTGGGCGAGCCGTATCTCTCTGGCCGCACGCAGCGGGACGGCCATATGGGCCTTGGCATTTTCATCGCCAAGACCCTGCTGGGGCGGACCGGGGCGCTGGTCGATTTCGGCAATGCCGGAGAAGGGGGCGGCGCGCGGGTGACGCTGCGCTGGCCACGGGCGCATACCGGCTAGTATTTGCTGCTAAAAAGCTGGTTTTGGCTTCCAGAACCACCAGATAATGCCCAGGGATGAGAACGCTATCCCGGTAAGAACGAAGGAGCAGGCCGAGACATGGCGGAAGACAGTTCTCACAGGATGACGGGGCCAGTCGCCGGCGACATGACCCTGCTGCTGGTGGATGACGATTCGCCCTTCC
The DNA here is from genome assembly GCF_000299935.1 of Oceanibaculum indicum P24. NCBI lineage: Bacteria > Pseudomonadati > Pseudomonadota > Alphaproteobacteria > Rhodospirillales > Oceanibaculaceae > Oceanibaculum > Oceanibaculum indicum. The sequence goes on from NZ_AMRL01000023.1 coordinate 49,451, forward strand.
GCCAGCGTCTGGCGCGGGCCATGGAAAAGCGCGGCTTTGCCGTTACCGATGTGGAAACCGTCGCGGAAGGTCTGGACGCCGCGCGGCACGGTCAGCCGCCGGCTTATGCGGTGGTCGATCTGCGGCTGGCCGACGGCAGCGGCCTGGATGTGGTGGAGGCGCTGCGCAGTGCCCGCCCGGACATGCGGATCGTGATGCTGACGGGCTATGGCAACATCGCCACCGCCGTCGCCGCGATCAAGGCCGGTGCCGTCGATTACCTGCCGAAGCCGGCCGATGCCGATGCGGTCGAGGCGGCGCTGCTGGACCACAAGGAAGCGCTGCCGCCGCCGCCCGACGATCCGATGTCGGCCGACCGGGTGCGCTGGGAGCATATCCAGCGCGTGTTCCAGCAATGCGACCGCAATGTCTCGGAAACGGCGCGCCGGCTGAAGATGCACCGGCGGACCCTGCAGCGCATCCTGAACAAGCGGGCGCCGCGGCCTTAGCTTTTAGGGCCCTAAGCCCCGGCTGTCAGTTATCGGCTGTGGGAACCCAGGGCACGACGGCGATATCGATGCCTTCCTCGCGTAGTGCCTTGGCGTCCTCGCCCGAGGTCTCGCCATAGATGCTGCGCGGATCGGCCTCGCCATAATGGATTTTGCGCGCCTCCTCGGCGAAGGCAGGACCGACATAATCGGCATTCGCCTCGATCTGCCGCCGCAGCTCGCGCAGTTGGCGCAGCTGTTCGCCCGCGACGGCCATGGCCTGATCGCTGCCGGCGGTCGCGGGGGCGCTTTCCGTCGGTTTCGCGATGGCAGGGGCCATCAGCTGCTTTTCCACCTTGGTGCTGCCGCAGACCGGGCAGGCGACCTCGCCCACCTTCACCAGCGCATCATAGGCAGCACTGTCGCGGAACCAGGACTCGAAACCGTGCGCCTTGTCGCAGCGTAGCTGATATCGGATCATGGGGTGTCTGCATGAATGCCAATCGAATTGGGCATTTAATGTGGCGTGTCATCCGAATGAAACAAGAGAAATCGGCATGCATGGTGATCCCCGCCCCTCAGACTGGATCGTGCGCCACGCCGGGCTGGTGCCGGAGGGCGGCACGGTACTGGACGTGGCCGCGGGCGGTGGACGGCACACGCGGCTTTTCCGGCGGCTGGGCCATCCGGTGGTCGTGGTCGATATCGACATTGCCGGGCTGGCTGATCTTGCGGGCGACCCGGATGTCGAACTGCTGCGGCACGACCTTGAGGATGGCGGGCCCTGGCTGTTTGCGGATCGGCGCTTCGCCGGTGTGATCGTCACCAACTATCTATGGCGGCCGATCCTGGCGGATATTGTGGCCTCGGTGGCGCCGGGCGGGGCCCTGCTCTACGAGACCTTCGCCGCCGGCAACGAACGCTTCGGCAAGCCCAGCAACCCGGATTTCCTGTTGCAGCCCGGCGAATTGCTGGACGCCGTGCGCGGCGCGTTCAGAATCGTCGCCTACGAGGATATCGAACTGTCGGAACCGAGGCCGGCCATGGTGCAGCGGATCGCCGCCCTTCGGTCCTGATGGGGCGCTACTGATCCGTCAGCGCATGATGCCCGCACCGGCCAGGAAGTCGGTGAAGGCGAACAGCAGCCAGATGATGGTGATGCCGGCACCCAGAATGACGAGCAGCCAGATCACCGAGCGCAGGAAGACCGACACCTCCGCCTTCGCGCCGGCCTTGTGCTTGTGATGCTTGAAATCGACATTGGCCTTCGTGTCGGCAGCGGCGGGTGCCGCCTTTGGCGTCTCCTTTACCAGCGTGCGCTTCTCGGTGGCCGGTTTGCTGGTGTCGTAGATGACGATCTCGCGGCCCTGATTGGCGTCGGCGTCATAATCATCCTTGATGACCTTCACGCCCTCGAAACGTTTTTCGGCATAAAGCTGCTTGGCCGTATCGACCGCCTTATCCCTGTCGGAATAGGTCGAATCGATCATCCAGTTTCCGCCTTTCAGCGTGTGAACCTCATAGAGAATCGGCATCAGGCGTCCCGTTTAAGGATTGCTGGTGGCTGGCCGGCGGGGCTTTTGGCCCCCCGGTGCCGTCAATACCTCGCATTGTCTTTATTTGCGCAGTTCAATCAAGCATCTTGCAGCAAGATGACAGGGTAGCCGGTTATTGCCAGAAGGGTGGCAATACCCACATGCTGAAGAAGCCATTCCGTCAAACGCCATTGCGAGGTTCCCTGTGTCTGCTGCGAATCCGGTTCCGGAAACAATCTCGTCCGGGGATGCACCCCAGGCTGGTGGTCCAGCACCTGGCTTGCTTGACCGCGCGCTGACGAACCTGAAATCGGCCTGGCGCGAGATTGCCGGCGGCAAGGAACAGGAGCCGCACGCGCTGGACGATGGTGCTGTGCAGAAGCTGCGCGCCCGCATCGCCGAATGTATCGAGGCGCGTGGTGGTGAGGTTTCGGCCCGGGCCCGTGCGGCGGGTATCGGTCAGCTCTATCTTGGGTTGAACCGGGAAGGGCGCGAACGCTTCCTGACTGTGCTGGCCGGGGAGTTCGATGTCGAGGATGCGGCGCTGGATGCGGCGCTTGCCGCCTGTCGGGAAGCACCGGACCGGGCGGCGCGGCTGGCAGCGGAGGAAAGGCTGCGCAGCGTGCTGGTGGCGCCGCGCGTGAAGCTGCTGACCCAGTTCAACGCCTTGCCGCAGGGGGTGAAATTCCTGGTCGATATGCGCGCCGACCTGCTGCGCATGGATCTGAAGCAGCCGCACCTGGCCAGCCTCGACCGCGACATGAAGGATCTGCTGACTGCCTGGTTCGATGTCGGCTTCCTCGATATGCGGGCGATCTCCTGGGACTCGCCGGCGGCCCTGCTGGAGAAGCTGATCGCCTATGAGGCGGTGCATGAAATCCGCTCCTGGGCCGATCTGCGCAACCGGCTGGACCGCGACCGGCGCTGCTACGGCTTCTTCCATCCGCGCATGCCGGACGAACCGCTGATCTTCGTCGAGGTGGCGCTGGTGAAAGGGCTGGCGGGATCGGTCCAGGCGCTGCTGGACGAAAGCGCGCCGGTGGCCGACCCGAAAGACGCGGACACCGCGATCTTCTATTCGATCTCCAACACCCAGAACGGCCTGCGCGGTATTAGCTTCGGCAGCTTTCTCATCAAGCGCGTGGTTGATGCGCTGGCCGCCGATCTGCCGCAGCTGAAGATCTTCTCCACCTTGTCGCCGATCCCCGGTTTCCGGCGCTGGCTGGACGGCGCGCTGGCCGCCGATCCGGAGCTGTTGCCCGATGCCGAGCGCGCGGCCATCGCCGAGCGGAATGCGGATTTTGCCGATCCGTCGGTCCTGGCGCAGCTGCTGGCCGAGCCCGGCTGGCAACAGGACAAGGCGCTGGCAGAAGCGCTGCACGAGCCGCTTGAGCGGCTGTGCGCCCGCTATCTCACCATCCAGCCCAAGGGAAGGCTGCTCGATCCGGTGGCGCGCTTCCATCTCGGCAATGGCGCGCGGATCGAACGGCTGAACTGGCTGGGTGACGTGTCCGCCAAGGGACTGAAGGAATCCGCCGGGCTGATGGTGAACTATCTCTACCGGCGCGAGGATATCGAGGAGAATCACGAGGCCTATGCGCGAGACGGCACGGTTGCCGTCTCGGCCGACATCGCCGATCTGCTGGCGCCGTGGCGGGGCGACAAGAAATCCGCTCCCAAACTGCGCGTGCGCGGCAGCCGGAATCCGCTGCGCCGTATCGCCGGCTAACCGGCCTTTTACATCATCGTGTAAAGGCTTTCCGGGCGGATTGCCTCGTCCAGCCGGAAACGGTGGTTGGCCGGCGGATGCGCGCGCTGGCCGCATTCCATGCGCGGGCAGATGCGGCAGCCAACACCGATCGGCACCACATGCGCGCTGTTGGCAAGGTCGAAGCCATCGGCATAGATCATCTCGCGCGCATGGATCATCGCGCAGCCGATGCCGATGGCGAAATGCCGGCGCGGGGCGTTGTGACGGTAGTCGCCCTTGGTGATGGTGCGGGCGATGCAGAAATAGCGCTCGCCGCTTGGCATCTCGGATATCTGGATATTGATGCGTTCCGGCTGCAGGAAGGCGGCATAGACGTTCCAGCGCGGGCACGCACCGGAATGGCGCGGAATCTGGATACCCGACAGCGAGAAGCGCTTGGAGATGTTTCCGGCGATATCGGTGCGCACAAGGTGCATCGGGATGCCCTGCAGGCCCGGCCGCTGCAGGCTGGTCAGCCGGTGGCACACCTGCTCGAAGCTGGCGCCGAAGCGGCGTGCCAGACGCTCGATGTCGTAACGGTAGTCGCGTGCCATCCGGTAGAACGGCTCATAGGGCATGATGAGGGCGGCGGCGAAATAGGCGGCCAGCGCGTTGCGCGCGAGGTCAGGCGCGTCGCCTTCCGGCAGGCTGGCCTCGGCGACGATGGCGTCGATCTCGCGCACCGCCGCCAGCAGGCCCAGTTGGTGCGCCGCCGCGAAGATCGCCGATTCCGGCGGCAATATGTCGGAGACCAAAAGCCGGCCACTGGTGGGCTCCAGCTTGCGGGCAATGCCGGAGGGCAGCGAGGAAAGGCGCCAGTCGATACCGAACACATTGGCAAGGTAGCTCTTCAGCCCGCCCTCGAAATCCTCGGCGGCATGGTCGATATCGGCGCGCACCCGCTCCGCCGCCGCCTCCAGCGCCGGGAAGTAATTGGCATTCTCCTGGATGAAATCGGAAATCCGGTCGGTCGCCAGATGAAAGGGCGGGCCTTCCTCGCTCGGTATGTCGGGCTCTGCCTGGCGGTGCGATTCCAGCGCGCGATAGCGGTCGTAGAGATGCAGGATGGCGCGCGCCACGGCCGGGTTGCTGTGCGCGAAGTCGCGGATGTCGTGGTTGGTAAGGTCGGATTCCGCGAACAGATCCTCGCCGAACATCTCCATCAGGTCGCCGACGATCCGCGCCTCGTCGCCATCGACCAGGTCGCCCGGCTCCACGCCGAAATACCCGGCCAGCTTGAACAGCAGCGGCACGGTGATCTTGCGGCGGTTGTGCTCGATCAAATTCAGGTAGCTGATCGAGATTCCGAGTGCCGACGCCAGGTCGGTCTGGCTCAGCCGGCGCTGCAGGCGAAGCTTGCGGATGCGCGATCCGATCTGCGGGTCCGATTTTGCGGTCATGTCCGCCCCTCGGTTTACAAAATTTTACAAACCGTGCCGTTTTCTTTGACCTGTGTTTTGCAGGTTTACACGGCTAACTCACGATATTTGTTGCGTAAATTCGGCTCGTGTCAAATCTTTACATCAACAGCCCGCGCCATTGCGGAGCAGAGATTGAGGAGACCGACCATGCAGGACCAGAACAACCGCACCATGCCTCCGCAAGAGGATTACTGCACCATCATCGCGCCCTCCATGGCGGAGGCGATGCGCCAGTTCACCGCCCGCGGGCTTGACCGCGAAGGCTACAGCATCGCCGGCCGCGTCGGCCGCCATGAGTTGCTGCTGGCCGATGGCGAGGCCACGACCGAGCTGTTTGCCGGCGAGAAGATGTTCGCCGCCACCTTCGTCCGCCGCCGCGCCGCGGCGACCGCCTGACCGCTTCCCTCAACCTCCTCGGCGGCGTTCCGGCCAAAGGCAGAAAGACCGAAGCCGCGCCGCTCTTTTCTTCCGACGACAGAGATCGGGTCGCCACCAGGCCCAGCAGATTGGAGACTATAATGCTCGACCAGCCGATGAATTTCCCGCCCTCCGGCGGCGCGCCGAATGAACCCTTCCCCGCGCCGGAATGGGCGCCGGACCGCTGGCGCACTGTTGCCCGTACCTACACGATGGCGGATGTCCGTCGGCTGTCGGGCTCGCTGCCGATACGCCACACGCTGGCCGAGAACGGCGCACGCAAGCTCTGGCAGCTGCTGCATGAGGAGGATTTCGTCCCGACGCTGGGCACCTTCACCGGCAACCAGGCGGTGCAGCAGGTGAAGGCGGGGCTGAAGGCGATCTACCTGTCGGGCTGGCAGGTTGCCGCCGATGCCAACACCAGCGGCAATATGTATCCGGACCAGAGTCTGTATCCGGTGGACAGCGTGCCGTCCATCGTGCGGCGTATCAACAAGGCGCTGCAGCGGGCCGACCAGATCCAGACCATGGAACGGCAGGACGGCCAGAAGACCCCCCAGGAGTCGGGCGATCACGACTTCTTCGTGCCGATCATCGCCGATGCGGAAGCCGGTTTCGGCGGTCCGCTGAATGTCTTCGAGCTGATGAAGGCGATGATCGAGGCGGGGGCTGCCGCCGTGCATTTCGAGGATCAGCTCGCCTCGGAGAAGAAGTGCGGCCATATGGGCGGCAAGGTGCTGGTGCCGACCAGCCAGTTCGTCCGCACGCTGAACGCCGCGCGGCTGGCCAGTGACGTGATGGGCGTGCCGTCCATCATCATGGCCCGCACCGATGCGGAGGCGGCGCGCCTCATCACCTCCGACGTGGACGAGTATGACGCGCCCTTCATCACCGGCGAGCGCACGGCAGAGGGCTTCTTCCGGCTGAAGGGCGGCTTCGACTGCGCCATCGCGCGCGGTCTTGCCTACGCGCCCTATGCCGACCTGATCTGGTGCGAGACATCGACGCCCAATCTGGAGGATGCGAAGCGCTTTGCCGAGGCGATCCGCAAGCAGTATCCCGACCAGATGCTGGCCTATAACTGCTCGCCCTCCTTCAACTGGGCGAAGCATCTGGACCAGGCGCAGATGAAGGTGTTCCAGCGCGAGCTGGGAGCGATGGGCTACAAGTACCAGTTCATCACCCTGGCCGGGTTCCACAACCTCTCCTACACGACCTTCGACCTGGCGCGGCGCTACAAGACCGACGGCATGGCCGCCTACAGCCAGCTGCAGCAGGCCGAGTTCGCGGCGGAGAAGGACGGCTTCTCCGCGACCCGCCACCAGCGCGAGGTCGGCACCTCCTACTTCGATGCGGTGTCGATGGCGGTGTCGTCCGGTCAGAGCGCCACAACGGCGATGGCCGACTCGACCGAAACGGCGCAGTTCTGAGGCAATAGGATCTGGGCGGAACAGGGGAGGCGCCTCAAAAGTTTCGCGGATTACCGGTGCCCGGTCCGGTTCAAACCGGTCCGGGGTCAAGGGGCCGCCGGCGATCCGCGAAAACAGAATAAACAGGGACCGCTACCAAGGAACCCCGGAGAGCCCTTCTCCGGGGTTCTTCTATGTGCGGGAAAGGCGGCGCAGCACTTCCGCCAGAATCCGCTGCCGGACCTCGGCGGGCTGGGTCTGCAGATATTTGAGCCGGCCGGAATTCATCAGATCCGCCATGCCATGCACGACGGACCAGATGCCTGCCACCTCGGCCATCAGGGATTCGTCCTGCATCAGGCCGGCAAGCGATGTGCTACCGGTATCTCCGCGCAGCCGCCGCACACCCTCCACCAGATGCAGAAAGGCCGCCGAGGCCGCCCTGTCTAGCGCGGGATCGGTAAAGTCCGGCCGGTCGGACGAGAAGATCAGCCGGAACAGCGCCGGGCTGCGTGCCGCGAAATCCAGATAGCCCTGGCCGGCAGCGTTCATCTGCGCCGCCGGGTCCGACGCGGCGGTGCGCTGGGCCGCCCGCATGCTTTCCAGAAAGCGCGCGAAGCCTTCTGTTGCCAGGGCGGTCAGCAGGCCGCCCGCATCGCCGAAATGATGCGCCGGGGCGGCGTGGCTGACGCCGGCGCGCTTGGCGACGCCGCGCAATGAGAAGGCTTCCACGCCCTTGTCCGTCAGCTCCGCCTCGGCCGCCTCGATCAGCGCCGCGCGCAGATTACCGTGGTGATACTGCCGGCCCGATGCCGCCTCGGCGGGTTTTGCGTCTTCCTGCATGGTTCTTTCCGGTTGCGGTCCAGCCTTCTGAATAGCGCCTCCTGGAAGCCCGGTCAAAATAATCTTGACATCGTCAGGATTCGCAATCATTCCTATCTTTACATCGTCAAGTTAGGAGGTTGTGATGTCCCCCGATGCATTGTTCCAACTGGCAAACACGGCTGCCCTGCTGGGCTGGGCCGGGCTGCTGGCCACGCCGCTGGCGCCGCGTCTGTTGCCGCGCCTCTCCGCCCTGCTGGTGCCGGGCCTCTTGTCGCTGGCCTATACCGGCCTGATTCTGGCCTTCTGGTCGGGGGCGCAAGGCGGCTTCGATACGCTTGAGAATGTGATGATCCTGTTCACCCAGCCGGAAATCGTGCTGGCCGGCTGGCTGCATTACCTGGCCTTCGACCTGTTTGTCGGGGCCTGGGAAGTGCGCGCGGGCCAGCGCGCCGGCATGTCGTTCTGGCTGGTCCTGCCCTGCCTGCCGCTGACCTTCCTGTTCGGCCCGGCGGGTTTCGTCGCCTTCCTCATCCTGCGTGTCGCCCACCAGTCCGTTCGCCCGACCGTGGCGGGGCAGGTGGCGTCATGAGCACGCTGGCAATGCAGGGGGCCGGCTTCCGGCCCGTCCGTCCGCTCAATCGGTTGTTCCTTGACCTGTTTGGCGCGGAAAAACTGTTCGCCGCAACGGCACTGGTGTTGATGCTGATGATCCCGCCGACACTGCTGGCGATGGCCTTCGACGGCCGCACGTTGCTGGGCGAGAATCTCTGGATCAAGCCGCTGAAGTTCGAGATTTCCCTCACGCTGTATTTCCTGACGCTGGCCTTCTTCGCGCGCTGGCTTCCGGAAGGGATGACGGAGACCCGCTGGTACCGCCTGTTTGCGGGCGGGGTCGTGCTCAGCACGGGGCTGGAGATGCTCTGGATTGGTGCTGCCGCGACACAGGGAATCCAGTCGCATTTCAATACGACGAGCCCGCTGATGGCGGCGCTCTATCCGATGATGGGGGCGCTGGCGACCTACCTGACCTCATCGAGCCTGATCTACGGGCTGGCGATCCGCCGTGCCGGCGGGCTGGCGCTGGAGCCGGCCTTCCGCTTCTCGCTGATCTGGGGGCTGATCCTGACCTTCGCGCTGACCGTGCCGGTGGCCGGCGGCATGGCGGTCGCCTTTCCCGGTCATGCTGTCGGGGCGGGCGACCTGCGGGTGCCGCACTTCCTGGCCACCCATGCGATGCATTTCCTGCCGGTGGCGGGCTATGCGGCGGGCCGGCTGCTGCCCGCGGGGATGGCATTGCCGGCGGTGCGGTTCTTCACCCTGGGCTTCGTGCTGTTCGTGGCCTACAGCTTCGCCGAGGCGGCGATGGGCTTCGGGTTCCTTGGCCTGATCTTCTGACGGGTGGCGGTTCAGTCGGCAGAATCGAGGATCTGGACCGCCATGCCGTTCTCCGCCCCCTTGGCCTGCTTCTTCAGCTTGCCGACGGTATCCATCATCGTATCCGGCGAGCAGCAACGCCGCCCGGCCGGAACATGCAGCAGCGCCGCGCTGCAGGTCATCAGCCGATAGCGGTGGGGTTGACCGTCCCGGTCCGTGGCGTCGATATAGCCCTTCGCCCGCGCCTCGGAATCGTAGAAGCTGGCGATATCCTCGGCGAAGGTGCGACACAGATCGCTCACCATTTCGGCCGCACTCTCCGGCGCCACGCCTTCCAGCGCCAGGAAGAAATCGTCGCCGCCAACATGGCCGATCAGCGCCGCGCGGTTCACGAAATGCTTCTGCAGCAGTTCGGCGAACAGCAGGATCGCCCGGTCGCCCTGCCGGAAGCCGTAGGTGTCGTTGAACGGTTTGAAATTATCGAAGTCGAAATAGACCAGCGTGACCGCCAGTTCGGGGTCCGTCGCCGCCGTGGCGACATAGGCGTGGATCGAATTGTTGCCGGGCAGCTTGGTCAGCGGGTTCTGGTCGCGCGCGGTGGCGATATTCTTCTCGTTGATCAGCCGCAGCAGCGAGGTGGTGGACAGGAAGCCGACATAGCGCTGGTCGGTGACGATCAGGATTCCCTCGGCATTTTCCGCCAGCGCGAAGATTTCCAGGATCTTGCCAGTATCGTCATGGATATCGGCCACCGGGCAGTGGGTGATGAAATCCTTCAGCGCCTTGCCATAGGCCTTGTTGTGGATCAGGTCGCGGCCATAGGGCGAGTAGATGTAATCCTTCAGCGCTTCCTCGCGCACGATGCCGATCGGCTCCCCCTGACGGTCGATCACCGGAAAGAAGGTGCGCTGCTTGTTGGTCCGGAAGGTCTCGAACACGTCCTTCATGTCGGTATCGACCGTCAGCGGCTGGATGAACTCCATGGCCAGCCGGTCGCCGGCATTGCCATCCCGGGAGGCACGGCGGTCGCGCAGCGTGATCTGCGCCACATGCTCGTAGTGATCCTGAATCTGCGCCAGTTCCGTGGTCGGACGGGCCACGAAATAGCCCTGCACCAGGTCGCAGCCGATATCCCGGCAGGTGATCAGTTCGGCCTCGGTCTCCACCCCTTCGGCGACCACGATGATGCCCAGCACATGCGCCAGATCGACGATGGTGGAAACGAACAGCTTCTTCTTCGGATCGCGTTCGATGCCGGTGATGAAGAACCGGTCGATCTTCACCTTGTCGGGCTGATAATCGTACAGCAGCTTCAGGCCCGAGAAACCGGTGCCGAAATCGTCAATCGCCAGCAGGTAGGATTGCGTGCGGTAGCTGCGCAGCACCCGCATGGAATCCGCAATATTGCTGGTGTCATGGCGTTCCGTCAGCTCGAAACAGACCGATCGCGGATCAATCCCATGGCGCTCGATGATCGGCAGCGTCTGGTTGGGCTGGTAGTCCGGCGATTCCAGCAGCCTGGGATCGAGGTTGAAGAACAGCTTCCGTTCGGTGCTGCCCGGCAGCTGCGCGAATTTCGCGATGGCCTTCTCGCGCAGCAGCATGTCGGCCTTGTGCAGCAGATTCTCGCTGTAGGCATGATCGAAAAGCTGCTGGATGCTCTTGAAGCCGATGGTTTCCGCGCCGCGCAGCAAGGCTTCATAGCCATAGCAGGTGCCGCTGCGGATATTCACGATCGGCTGGAAGGCATAATCGATATGCTCGCGCAGGGATGCCAGGAACCGGGCATTGGCATCGGCGCTGCGGCGGCCGATGGTGATGGCGGGCAAAATGGTGCCGCCGCCGTCGCTGAGATCGTCCCGGTTAAATGACATTTTCTCTTTCTGTGCAGACGGTTGCTCCCGGATTATCCGGCAGCGTTTCAGTGCAGTTTCAACCGACTATTAGCGCAGCATCGACAATCTGGAAATCCATCCACAGCCGATGAAACAGAAAATTCATTTAGATATGGTAAACAAAACAAAGAATTTTAAGGAATTTTCCACCGATATAGATAATGAATCCCGAATGTAGCTGACGGGAAAGTAAAACAAAAAGCGACGTTCAGTTGCTGTTCTTAAGTGCAGCGAGGGCGCGCCAGCCAATATCCCGCCGATAAAACCCTTCCGGCCAGTCGATGCGGGCTATGGCGTCATAGGCATTCTTCTGTGCGACCGCCAGGTCTTTGCCAAGAGCGGTTACGCCCAGCACGCGGCCCCCAGTTGCCACTAACCGGTATGCCTCGTCGCGCGCGGTCCCGGCATGGAAGACAACCAGGTCATTGGCATCCGGCAGCGCCTCCAGCCCCCGTATTTCCGTGCCCTTCTTGTAGCTTCCGGGGTAGCCGTTGCTGGCCATCACCACGCACATGGCCGGCTCGTCATGCCAGCGCAGATCGAAATGGCCGAGCTGCCGGTCGGCCGTGGCGAGAAGGGCGGGCAGGATGTCGCTCTTCAGCCGCATCATCAGCACCTGGCATTCGGGATCGCCGAAGCGGACATTGTATTCGATGAGACGCGGGCCGGTTTCGGTGATCATCAGCCCGGCATAGAGCACGCCGGTGAAGGGATAGCCCTCCGCCTTCATGCCGGCCACGGTCGGCAGGATGATCTCAGCCATGATGCGCGCGGCCATCGCCTTGTCGACGATGGGGGCCGGCGAATAGGCGCCCATGCCGCCGGTGTTCGGCCCGGTGTCGCCGTCGCCGACGCGCTTGTGATCCTGCGCATTGCCGAAGGGAATTGCCGTCTCGCCATCGGCCAGGGCGAAGAAGCTGGCCTCCTCGCCCTGCATGAATTCCTCGATGACGAGTTCCGCGCCGGCGCTGCCGAAGGCCTTGTCCGCCATCATCATGTCGATGGCGTCCATCGCTTCCCACTCGGTCATGGCGACGACCACGCCCTTGCCGGCGGCCAGCCCGTCCGCCTTCACGACGATGGGCGCGCCCTGCTGGTGCACGAAATCCTTCGCCTGCTCGATATTGGTGAAGCGGCCATAGGCGGCGGTCGGGATGTTGTGGCGGGCGCAGAAATCCTTCATGAAGCCTTTGGAGCCTTCCAGCGCCGCGGCGGCCCGGCGCGGGCCGAAGGATTTGATCCCGGCGGCGTCCAGCGCATCGACCAGCCCGGCGACCAGCGGCGCTTCCGGCCCGACCACCACAAAATCGATGGCATTATCCGTGGCGAAGCGGACCACGCCTTCGATATCCTCGGCGGCGACGGGGACGCATTCGGCCAGCTGCGCGATGCCGGCATTGCCGGGGGCGCAATAGAGCGTGTCGCACAGCGGCGAGGCAGACAGCGCCCAGGCCAGCGCATGTTCCCTGCCGCCCGATCCGACCAGAAGAATCTTCATGCTTCTTTCTCCACCGCCGCTGGATTCCTTTCGCGAGGCGGGTCTTGTATCATAGAGCGCATGACATTCGACACACTTCAGAACGAGCCCGGCTCTGCTCCCGGAAATGTCCCCGTCTTTTCCGTCGGCGAGCTGTCGCAGGCGGTGAAGCGCACCATCGAAGGCACCTTCGAGCGGGTGCGTGTGCGCGGCGAGGTCTCCGGCTTCAAGCGCCATTCCTCCGGCCATCTCTACCTGTCGCTGAAGGACGATCAGGCGGTGCTGGCCGCCGTGTGCTGGCGCGGCCAGGCCGGCCGGCTGTCGATCCAGCCGGAAGACGGGATGGAGGTGATCTGCATTGGGCGGCTGACCACCTATCCCGGCCAGTCGAAATACCAGCTCGTCATCGAGCAGATGGAGCTGGCCGGCGAGGGCGCGCTGCTGAAACTGCTGGAGGAGCGCAAGCGCAAGCTGGCGGCTGAAGGCCTGTTCGCCGCCGAGCGCAAGCGCGCGCTGCCCTATCTGCCGCGCGTGATCGGCGTCATCACCTCGCCGACCGGGGCGGTGATCCGCGACATCCTGCATCGTCTGTCCGACCGTTTCCCGCGCCATGTGCTGGTCTGGCCGGTCGCCGTACAGGGCGAGGCCTCGGCGGCGCAGGTCGCGGCGGCCGTACGCGGGTTCAACGAATTGCCGGCCGACGGTCCGGTGCCGCGCCCGGATGTGCTGATCGTCGCGCGTGGCGGCGGCAGCCTGGAGGATCTCTGGGGCTTCAACGAGGAGATCGTGGTGCGCGCCGTCGCCGAGAGCGCCATTCCGGTGATCTCCGCCGTCGGGCATGAGACCGATACGACGCTGATCGACTTCGCGTCCGACCGGCGGGCGCCGACCCC